>JAPOLH010000038.1 GCA_029977225.1 Verrucomicrobiaceae bacterium
GTTGATGCCGTCGAGTTGCTCGTGAATGACACTCTCACATTCACTGAAATCCGCCGCCGCGCGGACGAAGGCAGCAACCGCATCGCGGCCGGAAATTTCATTCATCAATGGAAACACCTCATTGCGCAGGCGGTTGCGCACCGCGACTGGTTCGCTGTTGCTCGCGTCTTCGCGCCAAGCATGTCCACGCTCTTGCAACCACCCCACCAACTCGGCATGACGCAGCGCGAGCAAGGGCCGATGCAATTCGAGCGTGCGGCGGTCGGGCAACACGATCTTTTGCACCTCGCGCATGCCCTTGAGCCCGTGTGATCCGCGCAGCAAATTCCACAGCACCGTCTCCGCCTGGTCATCCGCATGATGCGCCAGCAGCACCTTGCGGCAGCGATGCTTGGTGGCGCAGTCGGCGAAAAACGCATGCCTTGTATGTCGCGCGGCGGTCTCCATCGACTCGCCTGATTCCTTCATCCGCTGGCGGATGTCGCTGCGGCCGATCTCAACGGTCAGACCGAGTTTTTTGGCAAGTTTTTCGACAAAACGCGCATCGGCGTTGGAGTCCTTGCCGCGCAAGCGGTGGTCGAGATGGCAGACAACCAAATTTTGAAATCCCGCTTCGACCAAAAGATAAAGCATCGCTACCGAATCCGCGCCGCCAGAAACACCGATCAGATAACGCGAGCGCCGCGAAGCTTGGGTGAGCCAGGGAACCCTTGGGGAAACATTCACACTGCTGAAAATTTGCAGGAACTTGAGGGAAAGGTGGTGGCTCGAGCCGGGATCGAACCAGCGACACGCGGATTTTCAATCCGCTGCTCTACCAACTGAGCTATCGAGCCATACACTCCCTTGCGGGCGGGCAGAGATATAAGTGGGCGCGTCTGATTTTGACAACACGAAAATGAAGGGATGGCAGATTTTCGCCAAACAACGCGTGTGCTTGCTCATTTCAGGTACACCTCGCGGGCCTTGGCCCCCTCGCCTGGCCCGACGATGCCGCGTTGCTCAAGGATGTCGACCATCCGCGCCGCACGCGTGTAACCGAGACGCAGGCGGCGCTGAAGCAGCGAGGTGCTGGCCTTTTGCTCCTGCCGCACGACCTCGATGCATTTCATGATCAATTCCTCATCGGCGTCCGAGACTTCCTCTTCGTCCTCGTTGTCGGCGCTGTTGATCGATGCCTGGATATCGGTCTCAAACTTTGGCGCACCCTGCGCCGCGCAGTGGTCGATGATGCGTTCGACTTCGGCATCGGTGACAAATGCGCCCTGCGATCGCTCGAGCTTCGCCGAGCCCGGCGGCAGGTAGAGCATGTCGCCCTTGCCGACGAGTTTCTCCGCGCCCTTCGTGTCGAGGATCACGCGCGAGTCGAGCTGCGACGAAACCTGGAACGCAATGCGTGAGGGAATGTTTGCCTTGATGATGCCAGTGACCACATCCGCGCGCGGCGTTTGAGTCGCAATGATCAAATGAATACCAGCCGCGCGGGCCTTCTGCGCAATGCGTGCGATGCACATTTCAACATCCGCCGGGGCGGTCTGCATGAGGTCGGCCAACTCGTCAATCAGCACCACGATGTACGGGAAACGATCGGGAATTTTCTCCTCTTCGATCTCCATTTCCTCTTCATCCTCCTCGGGCATTAGGTCGCCGGACTCGAGCGCCGAGGCAATTTCCTCGATTGCCTCTTCGTCGACTTCCTCTTCCTCTTCCTCTTCCTCCGCATCGAATTGCAGCTCCTGCTCTACCGGCGCCGACTTGTCCGGCCGCACGCGGTTGTTGAATCCATCGAAATTCCGGACCCCTTCCTTGGCAAAGATTCGGTAGCGTTTCTCCATTTCGTTCACCACCCACTTGAGCGCGGCGACGGTTTTTTTCGGGTCGGTCACCACCGGCACGACAAGGTGCGGAAGGCGGTTGTACATCTGCATTTCGACCACCTTCGGGTCGACCATGATGAAGCGAAGTTCGTCGGGGCCGAATTTGAAAAGCATCGAGGCAATGATCGAGTTGATGCACACCGACTTGCCCGAGCCAGTCGCGCCCGCGACGAGCAAATGCGGCATCGCTGCCAAATCACCGATAACCGCGCGGCCATAGACATCCTTGCCGAGCGCGAGCGGGATTTTCTTCTTCGCCGAGCGAAACTCCGGATCGTGCAGCAACTCGCGCAGCGGCACAGCGATCTTCTGACTATTGGCGATTTCGATGCCGACCGTGTCCTTGCCAGGAATCGGCGCAAGAATGTTAATCCGTTCCGCACGGGTGGCGCGTGCAAGGTCGGCCTCAAGCTGGGAAATCCTCGAAACGCGCAAACCGGTCGATGGGTAAATTTCGTAACGCGTGATCGTTGGGCCGCGCGTGATGTCGCCCGCAGTGACCTCGATGCTGAAGGCCTTGAGCGTGTCGATGATGACCCGTTGCGTCTCAATCAACTCATCGCGATTGGTCTCCGGCGCATCTTCGGTGTCGATCGCATCGAGCATATCAAAGCCCGGTAGCTCGTAGTTTTCGAATCCACTGACCGATAGAAACTGGTGTGAAGGCTTCTTGCGCTCGAAGGGCTTGGTGCCCGGCAGCAACGGCTCGTTGGCACGGCGCTGCGAGGCATCGATGATTTGTGGCGTCGGAGTTTCGCGCAGTGGCAGCATCGGCTGCCTTGCTTCTTCCTCCGCTTTCTCGGCGGCTTTTTGGGCTTCCCTCTCCTTGCGCCGCTGTTCGCGTTGACGCTCGCGTTCGGAAATGAACTCAGCCTCCTTTGCCGCAATACCTTCGGCCTCTTCGCGCCTTTCGCGCCATTCCCCGAATTTTTCCCACGCGGCGATGACGCATGATTTTACAAATGCCACTGGTTGCTGACCAGTGATCAATATCATCGCCACCAGATACGCCGCGCCTGTGATGATCAACGTCCCCGTGCGACCAAGCAGGCCGATCATCACAAATCCGCCCAGACCATTTCCCACCACACCACCAGGGCTCGGCAAATTGCACCGCTCGGCCCAACCGATGAAAAACCAATCGGCCGCATCGAGAAAAATCGCCCCGCTCAGCAACAACACCGCAAAGCCGATCAACGGCCGCGGCCACAGGCGACCGTCGAGCGCGAGCTTGATGATGCCAAACCAGATCAGACCCACCGACACAATCGCCGCCGCCGCCCCAAAGAGCAGGATCTGCAAAAATCCGAGAATGCCGCCGACCGGACCAATGAGGTTTTCCCCCTTCGCGCCCGACTTCGATGCAAAGGCTTCGAGAAAACCCCAACGCGGCAAATCCGCCGGACTGTAGCGCACCAAGGAAAGCAAGAGCAACAAACCAACCGCGATCAGAATAATCCCAACGACTTCGTTCGACCAGCGGGATGCCTCATCCGCCACCCCGCGCTTTCTGTTGTCTTTTGCTGCCATGATCGATTGGTTGAACGAATTTAAGCCCTTCCACGGCCAACTCGGCAAGATCGATTTCTGTAAGCTGAAAATCAGGATTTCCTAATCAATTTCGGCCCGCGACCCATTTTTTAAGCTCTTTTGCCCTTCTCTCTCGGATTGTCACTTTCCCAAGTGACCATCCGTGCGTAGAAATGATCATGCGTTACGCCCTGGCTGCCTTGTTGTCGATTCTCACCGCCGGACTCGCCTCGGCGCAGCGGGTGGTCTCACCACCAAGCCCGGTACGGCTGCCGATATCCACGGTGTTCAAGGGTGAATCGAAATTCTACGCCCTCGTCGCCAAGGCCGAGAGGGAAAATTGGCGAAGCCTGCCGATCGGTGAGCGGACCGTGCGCGTCGCACGTGAAATGGTTGGCACGCCTTATGTGAACTACACGCTCGAGGTCGACGACAAAACCGAATCGCCGGTCGTGAACCTCAAGGCGATGGATTGCTGGACCTATTACGAAAATGCCCTCGGCTTTGCGCGCATGCTTCATCACCAACCCCCACCCTACAAGCCAGCCCACTTGTTGCACATGATCGAGATTGAGCGCTATCGCAATGGCGTTTGCACCGGCTGCTATCTCAGCCGCATGCATCACCTCGAGGAGGTGTTTTACGACAATCAAAAGCGGGGCTATGCCACCAACATTACCCCCCGATTGCCAGGTGCTGTCCGTGTCCAAAGGGAAATTCGCGAAATGACCGTGCAGTGGAAAAACTACCGCTATTTGAGTGCTAATCCCTCGCTCATCGAACCCATGGGGCGAATCGAATCTCAAGTCTCACGCCTGCCGGTCTATCATCTCCCAAAATCCAAGGTGAGAGCCGCCGAAGCCTATCTCCAAAATGGTGACATCTGCGCCATCACGACCCACGGACCCTTCGGGTACACTTCGCACGTCGGGCTGATCATGCGCATGAACAACCGCGCCTATTTCGCCCATGCCACCTCCGATCGTGACAAAGGACGCATGACCATCATCGACCGCCCAATCACCGATTACCTCAACAGCACCTCGAAACACGCCGGCATCGTCGTATGCCGCCCGAACGATTTGCCACCCTCGCCACTATGGAGGCAAACGGTGGTCAACCGCTGAGAAACCTCGCGGGCCATCAATCTTGTTTGCCTGCAGCAATGGCCTTGATGGCCTCGCCCGACTCGGTCTCAACCAGCGGCCTTTCAAGCATTCGTTCGTAAATGTCGATGTAGCGCCGCGCCACCTCCTTGTGGCTGAACTCTTGGACGCTCTCACGCATCACGCGGCTGATTTCACGAGTGCGTATGTCCACCGGCAGGGCATGAAATTCCATCGCTTGGTCAATCGCCCAACGCAAGCCATCCGACCCGTAGCAATCAAAACGAAAACCGTTGCCTGTCGAGCTCTCCACATCGAGCACACGCACGGTATCATACAGACCACCGGTCGAATGCACGACCGGCAAAGAGCCGTAAATCGGCGCAGTCATCTGAGGCAGGCCACACGGCTCGAAGAGTGACGGCATCAACATGAAGTCCGACGCCGCGTAACCCAGACGCGAGAGACGCTCATCAAAGTCAACCACGGCCACCCTGGCGTGCAGATTGAAGTCATTGACGATCTTACGGATCCACTGCTGGTGAGGGCCATTGGCAACAACCACAACCTGCAAGTTTCGTTTCCAGTAATCCGAGACCACCGCATGCAAAATCTCGGTAAGTAATTGCGGTCCCTTTTGGAACGGATCGAGCCTCGACGGCCAGAAGAACATCGGCGCATCCACATCCTCCTCAAGTTGCAACTCACGCTGGAGTGCCAACTTGTTTGCCTTCTTGCCCTCCATCGGATCGTCGGCCGTGAATTGCGCGACCAACGACTCATCGGTCGCCGGATGATAACTCGGATCAGGCGCATTCAAAATGCCAGCCGAACAACCCGCATGATACTTGTTGCGCAGCTCGGTGCGCACGGAATCCGGCACCACCGAGTGCCAACCTTCAACGATTTCCCACAGAAACCTCGGACTCACGGTGTTGATGTAGTGCGCAGCAAAAATACCGGATGCGAGAAGATCGACCGGCAATTGCGAGCGAGCATGATCATAATTTTGCGGCAGCCCGCAGAAAAACAGATTCATCCAGAACTCCGCCGCGTCGATGCCGGATTCCTCGATGCGCGGAAGAGGCACTTCGCGTGTGTGAATGTTGTGAACCGTGAAGAGACTCTTGATGCCGCGACGCTTGGCCATCGCGGGAATCAGCGCAGTCATCCAGTCGTTGCAGTGGATCAAGTCGGGACGCACCACTGGCACGATGTGGTTGATCACCTCGCGTTGAAACACGAGCGCGATGTTCATCGATTCATCGGAGTAACCACTGTAAACTTGGTCGCGGTAATAAAAAATCCGGTCCTCGGCCAAATGGATGTTCGACCCGGGAAGGACCTCGTGGTATTTTCTCAGCTCCTTTTCATGCAGTGAAAAAATGTCGCCCTGAAACATTCGCCGGTAGTTCGGCAATGCAACATGCACGTCCGCACCAAGTTCGAACAAAGCCGACACCAATGAGGCGGAAACATCCGCAAGCCCGCCGGCCTTTGCCGACATCCGCTGCGTCATGTTGCCCATACCCTGCGGGAGATAGGTGATCTCCGGGGTGACGATCAGGATGCGCGGTTTGATAGACTTTCGGCTTTTAGGCATTTTGTTGGGCATTCGGGTCCGAATGATGTGAACCGTGGGAGTTTGGGCGGTACGCAAGCCCACCGCCACACCAAAGTTTCAAAATGCCGCGATAAAGGCATCAGCACCCGGAAAATCCGAACCTAGCTCTGATCAGCACACCTCGTGCCAACCCCCAAGCCTTCAAATAAAGACTCAGGCCAGATTGGCCGCCAGATGGCGCACACAGAAGGCCGACCAGGTCTCCAAACGCTCATAATGCTCACCATTAAGGGCGTGCAGCGAAGAAAACCCGAGATCCAACAGCGCATCCTCCTTGGATGAAACCGCATCGGACTCCAAATCGATCAGGTGCACGACCCCCAAATGAACTTTCCCGACGGGATTCGAGTCATCATTGAGTAAGCCGACGATGCGTTGACTCCAGTTGGTGGGCAGCTCCAGTTCCTCCTCAAGCTCACGCGCCACAGCGGCGTGATAGACCTCGGGGCCGGTTCGGCCGCTGTCTGCATCGACAGGATTGATGTGCCCACCCACACCCACCGAGATTTTTGCGTGCAAGCGGCTTTCACCACCGGCCTTGCCACGAGTGTAATGCAGAATCCGGTCACCATGGCGGAACACACAGTAGGGAATGAGTTGTTTGAAAGAGGGATCCTCCTCGGCCTCGGCGCGGTCCATGAAAAAGTGATTTGCGGGGGCCAAGAGCCGCTCGACCGCCGCATCCATGCCATCGGTGCGAAGCCCCTCAAAAACTCCGAGCTCTTCAAACAACTCGCGTTTCACGACCAAAACCAGCTCGCCTGCGTATTTTGACATACGGCCAGACTAGGGATCGGCGGCAATCCGCCAAGCGCGGACATGGAAAAATGCCGCAAAGTTTCACCGATCAATCATCCATCTCCAGCCGGTATCGCGGGATCTTGGGGTCAAGCTCACGGCTCCACGCGTCGATGCCCCCACGCAGACCGAAGGTTTGATGAAGCCCATGCCCGCGAAACCACGCGACCTGATCGAGCACATGCCGGCCGCTGTGATCGTACAAAAGAATTTTTTCCGCCGGATCTCCGGCAAATACCGCTTGCTGGAGTTCCTGCGTAAGAAATTCCGAGGGCTCGATTCTAACCGCCTCGTGTTCCTCCCGCGTGCGGACATCGATGAGCCGAAAGTCTTGCAGTCTAGCATGGGCATCGACCGGCTCGATCAACATCGAAAGATCATGCCGGTGACTGTCGAGCAAATGATCGAGCACCTCCCCTGGGTCCAGCTCCGATCTCGCGCAAAGCTCCGCCAGCGTTTCCTGGTCGGCAAACGCACAACTTTGGCAACCGCCGAGATGATAACGGGCAAAAAGCGCCCGCTTGGCCCCAGGCAAGGCCTGCATGAGATCGCCCATCGCCGAATTCACATTCAATTCATCCGCTCGCACACCGACACCATAACAGCCGCCACGCCCTGGGCAACCCATCGCTTTTCCATTGTTCATCCGGCCGTTCCGATGAAAGATTCCGGCGCATGACCCGGCAAAACGAGCCAGACGAACCCAGGATTTACTTCCTGCCCAACCTCATGACCGCCTGCAATCTCGCCTGCGGGTTCTTCGCGGTGCTCATGATTTTCAAGGGGCTCATTGAGGTACAAAAAGTCACCGGCCACACGCCGCTCTCGGCGAAGGAGTACTACGAAATTTCACACCGCTACTACGAGTACGCGATCATGCTGATCTTTGGCTCCTGCCTCTTCGATCTGCTCGATGGCCGACTCGCACGCCTCGGTGGTCAGGACTCACCATTCGGCCGGGAGTTTGACTCGCTCGCCGACATCATCTCCTTTGGCATGGCGCCCGCGATGTTGCTCTCGCGTGCGGTGCTTTTTCCGCTCGGCAATGCGGGATGGGCGATCGCCCTGATCTATCTCGTTTGCGGCGCAATGCGTCTGGCAAAATTCAATTGCCTCGCGGCAATGCCGAAAAAGCCCAACGAATCAAACGACTTCCGCGGACTGCCGATCCCGATGGCCGCCGGCTTCATCGCATCGCTCACTTTCCTTCTCATCGACCTCTACCAAAACGACCACGAGCTCAAAATGTGGAAGTATGTGCTCGCCGGCGCGATGCTCGGGCTCTCGCTCCTTATGATCAGCGACATCCGCTACCCGAGCTTCAAAAAAGTCGATTGGAAAACCCGCGGCACTCTCGGAGCGATCGTCATCGCGGTGCTCGTCATTTTCTTCACCTTTCAGTTCCGCTATGTGATGCCGGTCGTGCTGTTCAGTCTCTACCTGATCTACGGCATGGTGCGCCCCTTTATCTCACAAAAGATGAGGCGGGAAATTGAAGTGGAACCCGAGGCTGCAGACGATGCCGAGCCTTCCAACGAGCCACGCCATCCATGAGCCCGCAATCAGGCCGCCCGAAGTGGCTCACTTTCGTACTTGTGCTGACACCGCTGTGGCTGATCGTCTCCGCGGGTTTCGCCATCCATCATCGCGTCACTTCCGAGGCCAGCGAGAAACAGCGCCCAAGAAACCAATTCTCACGCTCGATCTCTGCAAATGAAATCGGCGACGACCTTCGGAAAATCACCACATGGATCGGCGAACGCCATCCCTCAGGCGATGCCTCGGCGAAAAATCTTACCCGCACCGCCGCATGGATCGAAGGTCTGCTAGGACCATCGAACACCGGCTATCTGATTGAAAAAAAACAAGGCCCCCTCCAGTGGCCGATTCTGATGGCAAAACTTCCCGGCAAGGATCCTAACAGCTCCGCTGTTTGGGTCATCAGCACCTATGACAGCAAGCCCGGATCCAATGGCGTTGAGGCGAACGCCACTGGGCTTGTCGCATCCATCGCTGCCGCCCGTGCGCTCGCTGGCAACAAAGTGAACACCAACATTCATTTCGTGTTTCTTCCACATTTCAATGCCCCCGCATCCCCGCGCATGGAAACTGCCGCGTTGTTGAAAAACCTGATCTCCGAAAACCCGCCACCAAAGGCCGTTCTCTGCATCGAAGCAATGGGTGCCCAAACCGCGCTTCAAGCAAGCTCCCGCGATGCCACACTGCTCGCCAATTTGCCACTGCACGATCTCGCCACCGCAGTTGAGCCCGATCCTGCCTGCCTTGATGACGACTACGACCTCGCCAGTGTGCTTTTCGAAATGGGACTGCCGGCCACTCGCATTGCCACCCGCCCACCTCTCGCCAGCGATGAACCTGATGACCGAATGCCCGCCGAAGCGACAATCGCCCAAGCAGCAGTCTATCTAACGGAATTGATCAAGCGCTGCGACAATTCACGCTAATTTCGATTTGAGATTTCCCGCTTCTGACGGAAACTCTTCCCCCAAGCTCTCCCATGACTCATCACGATCTTGAGCCATCATTCGTCTCCCACGCCCCGGGCTATTGGCCCCAGGAAGCGATGGCCGATTGGAATGACGCGAAGTGGCAGCTGCGCAATCGCGTGGATTCTCTGACCGAACTCGAGAGTCATCTCAATCTCACTCAGGAGGAACGCGCAGGTGTTTTGCTCGCGGGCAACAAACTCGCAATGTCGATCACCCCGCACTTTTTCAACCTCATCGACCGCGACAACCCCGACTGCCCAATTCGCCGTCAGGTGATCCCGCGCATCGAAGAAGGCTGGAATGCTCCCGAGGAATTGTCCGACCCCTGCGGTGAGGATTCGCACATGCCGGTGCCGGGCCTTGTGCATCGCTATCCCGATCGCGTGCTTTTTCTCGTGACCGATCGCTGCGCCTCCTACTGCCGCTACTGCACCCGCTCGCGCGTGGTTTCGGGTGTTGGCGAGCAGCAACTGGAAACACAGTGGGAGCCTGCATTCAAGTACCTTCAGGAACATACCGAGATCCGCGATGTACTTCTCTCCGGCGGTGATCCACTTCTATTTTCCGACGATCGTCTCGACAAACTGCTTACCCGGCTGCGCTCGATCCCTCACCTGCAATTTCTTCGCATCGGCTCGCGCATCCCGATCTTCCTTCCACAGCGCATCACACCCGCACTCTGCGAGATACTCAAAAAGCATCACCCGCTTTTCATCTCCGTCCACACCAACCACCCGCGTGAACTCACCTCGGAAGTCCGCGACGCACTCGGCCGCCTCGCCGATGCCGGCATCCCGCTCGGTAACCAAAGCGTGCTGCTGCGCGGAGTGAATGATTCCGTCGAAGTGCAAAAAGCCCTCGTTCACAAGCTGCTGATGTGCCGGGTGCGCCCTTACTATCTCTATCAGTGCGACCTCATCAACGGATCCTCTCACCTACGGACGCCCGTTGCCGATGGTGTCGCCATCATCGAAGGCCTACGCGGCCACACAACCGGCTACGCCGTGCCTCAATTCGTCATCGACGGACCCGGCGGCGGCGGAAAAATCCCGATCAACCCAAACTACCTGATCGACCACACCCCCAGACGCGTCACGCTCCGCAACTACGAAGGAGAAACCTTCGAGTATCCGGACCCCAGCGAAATCTCGCAGTCGTCGCTCGCGCAACTTCACGAACTCGCACTCAATCGCTGTCCGTGATTTTTTGGCCCGCTCAAAGCGGCAGGTCATAACTCCGGCCACCGAGGCCTTCGTACCAACGCACATAGGCGCGGTTGACCATGCCATATCCGCCAGGAGTCGGGTAATCGCCGGTGAAATACCAATCGCCGCACTCGCCTTGAATCGAGTCGTGCAGATTTTGAATGGTCTGGAAAATCACCTGAAGCTCGCCATTCCAATCGATGTCTTCCGGATAGACCATGCGGCTGATTTCTTCCGAGATTTGCGTATCATTGAAGGCCTCGTACACCGGCTTCACGCGGTTGACCTGCTGAGCGACAGGTTTCTTGAGCTCTTCAAGACAGTCTCGGTAAATGCGATCGAGCAAAGACTGACGACCGGCCCGACGATGCAGCGCGACCGCCGCTTGGAAAGCGATGAACTTGCCAAGCTCCGACATGTCGATGCCATAACAATCCGGGTAGCGAATCTGCGGCGCAGTCGAGCACACCACAATTTTCGCAGGCTTGGTGCGCGCGAGGATCTTGAGAATTGATTTCTTGAGGGTCGTACCACGTACCACCGAGTCGTCGAGCGCGACGAGATAGTCACCGGGATTCACGATGCCGTATGTAATGTCGTAAACATGCGAAACCAGCGTGTCCCGACCCTTTTCCTGCGAAATGAAGGTCCGCAGCTTGATGTCCTTGTGCGCGATTTTTTCGCCGCGCGGCCAGTTGCGCAAAATCAGTTCATCCACCACATCCGGCGAGAGCGTGCCATCGGCAGCGGCCTTGAGGATTTCCTCGCGCACCTGCTTGCGACGATGAAGTCGCAAGCCGTCCATCAGACCATAATAAGCGGTCTCGGCAGTGTTTGGGATGAAGGAAAACACCGTCTTTTCAAACTGCCCGCCAATCGCATCGATAATCTGCGGCACGAGCGCCGCACCCATCGCCTTTCTCTCCCGATAAATGAGCGGATCATTGCCGCGGGAAAAATAAATTTTCTCAAACGAGCAGGGCGTGAAGCGCTGCGGCGGCATCATCGCAGTATCCGAAAAACTGCCATCAGACTTGATCGTAATAATCGATCCGGGATCCACCGCTTTGACTTGATCAGCATCAGCTTCAAACACGGTCATGAGCGGCACACGCTCGGACGAAAACGCGATGACCTCGTCGGTCACCAGCATGTGACAAGGCCGGATACCACCAGGATCACGCATCACGAACATGTCACCGTTGCCGATCACCCCACAGATCGCATAGCCACCATCCCACGCGCAGGCAGCCTCCGCCACCAGTCTCGGCACATCGAGCGCCGCGGAAATCCGGTCCGGCATATCTGCGCCGGCAACACCGGCATCGCGCAACTCACGATAAAGGTCGGTATGTGCCTCATCGAGATGATAGCCGATTTCCTCCAAAACCGTCTGCGTATCGGTGCCGAAAATCGGATGCTGACCACGATCGATCAGCACCTGGTTCAGCTCCGACGCATTGGTCATGTTGAAGTTGCCCATCACCATCAGCGTCCGCGTCGGCCAATTGCTGCGACGCAGGTAGGGATGGCAGGAACCTTCATCAAACTGGCCGGAAGTACCGTAACGCAAGTGGCCTATGAGAATTTCACCACCAAAATCAAAGCGTTTTTTGACGCTCTTGGGGTCGGCCGGATCGAGTTGTTTTTTACGGGCGAGTTTGTGGAACTGCTTGATCTCCTTGCGGAAAATTTCGGCCAGCGCGTCCTTCTCAATGCCACGCCTGCGGAACGAGTAGGCCTCGCCCTTTGGCATGTCGAGCTTCACACAACCGATGCCCGTGCCGTCCTGGCCGCGGTTGTGCTGTTTCTCCATGAGAAGAAACAACTTATTGAGGCCCCACAGCGTGGTACCGTAGCGGTCGTGATAATAGGCAAGCGGTTTGCGGAGCCGCACCGCCGCGATCCCGCATTCGTGTTTGAGGAAATCGCTCATGATTGTGTGTCTGCGATGATCATTCGCCTTTCACGCGTACCCGCACTCCCTCTTCGGAAACCATGCGACCGATCAAAACACCACCTGGTCCGGCTGCAAGCGCGGCGTCGACATCCGATTCCGAGACGATTGCCACCCAGCCGATGCCCATGTTGAAGGTGTGGAAACGGTCATCCGCATCCACATGACGGTAAAGCTTTTCAATGCCCGGCAGGTTCCATTTCGGGATCTCTAAATCCGCGCCCATGCCGCGGAACAAACGCTCGAGGTTTTCGGGCAGGCCACCACCCGTGATGTGCGCCATCGCCTTCGGCCTCACGCCGCCGTTTTTGAGACCCGCCACGACATCGTGATACAACCTTGTCGGCTGCAGCCATGCGTGCAGCTCTTCTTTGGAAACCTCGCCCGGAAATTCTTTGAGCACCCGGCGCACCAAGGACCAACCATTGGCGTGAATGCTGTCGGAGGCATATCCGACAAGGCAGTCACCCACCGCCACCGTAGTTGGGTCGATCAAGTTCGGCTTCTCGGCGCATCCAATGCAGAACCCTGAAAGCTCGATCACATCCTCAGGCACAATCCCCGGCATTTCCGCGGTCTCACCACCGGCAAGAATGCAGTCGCAGGCCGCAAGATAATCGCACATGCCGGTGATCAAGCGGTTGATCTTCGCCTCGTCCAGTGCAGCGATGCCGATGTAATCGAGAAACAAAAGCGGATCCCCACCGGTCGTGAGAATGTCGTTCACGCTCATCGCCACCAGATCCTTGCCGGCGACTTCGAGGAGATCATTTTCTAATAGCAATTCCAGCTTGGTACCTACGCCATCACAGCCAGTCACCAACACCGGTTCTTTGTAGTCGCTCAAATCGTAACAAGCGGCAAACAAACCGAATGCCCCCCACAATTTGCGCGCCTGCTGTGTTCTGGCCACTTGCGATCGGATGTCGCCCACCAGCGCCGCCGCCCTTCGCGTATCAACGCCCGATTGCCGATAAGTCAGTTTATCCACCATGTTGCAACACGCGCGTTCTACCCCCCCAGCTTACCCACCACAAAGAAAAAGTTCTCTGCGAGTGAAATTCCCTCGAATCTCGGGCCATGCACTCGTCAAATGTGCATGGTTGATCCTCCAATGATCCATTTTCGCCCGAAATTCCACTCATCAGTGTCCATTTTTTCGAAGGTCATTGCCATAGCCTTGTCGCTGACCGGCCATCATGCCTCGGGCTTTGAGCTGCCGAAAAACTCCACCCAATGCCTGCTCGGCCTCGCCGACTCATGGGACTCATCACATGCCACCCTCCAACTATTCCAAAAATCCGGCAATCAATGGCATCCGCAAGGCGCCGCCTGGAAAGCCCGCCTCGGAAAAAATGGACTCGTCTGGGGCCGCGGACTTCACCCCTTGCCAAAAAACGCATCGATCAAAAAAGAGGGCGACATGCGCTCGCCCGCCGGAGTCTTTAGCATCGGCGGCGCATGGGGCTACGACTCGTCGATTCGCAAACATCCACTGCTGCCATATCGAAAGGTGACCCCCTGCGACCTGTGGATCGAGGACCCATCATCCCCGCGCTACAACCAGCATCTCATGCTCGATCGCCCGCCCTCATCGGCATGGGAGAAAAAGCAACAGATGAAACAAACGGACCCTGCCCATGCCCTAAAACTTTACATCGGGCACAATTCTCATCCCCACACGATTCCGGGTGATGGGTCATCAATCTTTTTCCACATCTGGCGCGCAGGTGGCGCGAAACCGACGGCTGGATGCACGACCATGGATGCAACCAAACTTCGCGAATTCATCGCCCGCATTGATCCCTCACGCAACCCGATCTATGTCCTGCTTCCTACTGCGGAATACACAAAACTCCGCAAGGCATGGAAGCTGCCCTAAGCCTCAAGCGACCCTCTCCTTTTCCTTGCCCCATCTCATCGGAAACCCCACCCTCCGGGCGTGCCCGAGGAAATCGACAACCATACGCTCGATGAGCTGATGCGCGCGCTCGACGCCTCAGACGCATCCGCCGTACTGGCGGCCGCCGAGGAGGCCCACTACGCCGACCTGGCATCAATCTACGAAAACCTCGATGACGAAAAACGCGATCTGTTGCTTAAGACGATCGGCCCGGAAATGGCCACGGATGTGATCGCCGAGCTGCCCTACCCATTGATCGAGGAGGCGCTCAACCATTTCAAACCCGCTCAGCTGCGCGTGCTACTCGGCAACCTCTCCGACGACGACCGCGTCGATGTTTTCCAAGTCGTGAGCGAGGAGGCACAGGTTCGTTTCTTCAGCCTGCTCGGCCCGCGCGACAAGGAACTCACTCGCAGCTTGCTCAAGTACGAGGAGGACACCGCTGGCGGACGCATGACCACCAGCATCGGCCGCATCACCGCCGACATGACGGTCAAGCAAGCGATCACTGTGCTGCGCCGCGACCGTGACGATGCGGAAACGCTCGCTCGCATCTTTGTCGTCGACGAACAAGGACGCCTCGCCGGAAAGGTGCGCCTGCGCGATCTCGCATTCAGCACATGGGACACACCAGTTCACGACATCATGGAGCCAGCCGACGAGTTCGTGTTAGCTTCCGCCGACCAAGAGGAAGCTGCGCGCACGCTCTCAAAATACGACTTGATCGTGCTGCCAGTGGTCGATGAATTCCACCACCTCTTGGGCGTGCTGACCTACGACGACGCGCTCGAAATTCTCCAAGAGGAATCCACCGAGGATATCGAAAAACTCGCCGCGATCGGTGGTGAGCAATCGGAGGTTTCCTACCTCAACACCAGCGTTGGGCTCCACTTCCGCCGCCGCGTCAGCTGGCTCATCGGCCTCGCGTTTGTCTCGATTGTCACCGGATATGTGATGTACCGCTTCAGTCATTTGCTCGAGCAGGCCTCGGTACTTTCACTTTTCCTGCCGATGGTCGTCGCCGCAGGCGGAAATTCCGGTGGTCAGGCCGCCACCATGGTGATCCGCGCAATGGCCCTCGGCGAAATCAACCCGGGCAATGCCCTGCGCATCGCATGGAAGGAAGCGCGCACCGGGCTCTTCCTCGGCCTCTCACTCGGTGTCGCCATCGCGGCATTCATCACGCTGATCCTACCCCGCCTGCAAGCACACACCGAAGCACATTTCGACTTCCCGCACCTCGCGCTTGCCGTGGCGGCCGCCATTACACTGCAAGTGCTTTCCGCCACCGTCCTTGGTGCCCTCCTGCCACTTGGTGCCCGCGCGATCAAACTCGACCCAGCCGTAGTTTCATCACCATCACTGGCTTCGACCGTCGACATCTCCGGCATGCTGATCTACTTCGTGACCGCCGCCGCCATTCTCGGACTTCGCTAGCGCGCGCCAGTAATCAAGCCGCTCCCTGATGCGCTTTTCCATGCCTTGGTCACCGGCCTCGTAATAAACCCGACCTTCAGGCAAATACGATTGCGGCACATAGGCACCCTCGAAATCGTGGGAGTAAAAGTATTGGAGCTTGGAGTCAATCTCACCCGAAGCAGCCGCAAGTTTTTTGCGCGTCGCCGTGCGCAAATGTGGCGGCACCGCCAATGTGCGGCCTTGCTCGATGTCGGCCATCGCCCGGCCCAGTGCCGCATACGCGGTGTTGGATTTCGGCGCCGTCGCCAAATACACGGTGGCATGCGCCAACGGAATCCGCCCCTCGGGCAAGCCGACAAATTCCAAGGCATGATGCGCATCCAAGGCGACACGCAGCGCATTCGAATCCGCAAGACCGATGTCCTCTGATGCGGCAATTACCAACCTTCGAGAAATGAATCTCGGGTCCTCACCGGCATGCAACATCTTGGCGAGCCAGAGAGCGCAGGACCTACCAAGCGGCCAGCATTGAAATT
>JAPOLH010000039.1 GCA_029977225.1 Verrucomicrobiaceae bacterium
GAATGATTCGAGCATGAGGCTCAGTTGATCCTCGAGCATCGCGGGCGGGACCGCATGCACGGCGCGGACGGTGAGAGCAGTTTCCGAAACCACGCAGGTGATGGCGGTGAGTCCATGGACGCGGAAGTGCTGGAAGGTTTTGAGGTCGGCCTGCGCGCCGGCTCCTGCGGAGCAGTCGGATCCGGCAATGGTCAGAGCAGCGGGGATCGTGCGTTGCATGCCCATGACTAACCCCATAGCGCGGTGGCGCAAACTTCTTTCATGCTTGGCAAGGGGTGAGGGACTGGAGACCAGGGCAACTGTTAAGAATTACTTAATCGTTCAGGCCGAGGCAGGCAGACATGCTCAACGATCAGTTGAGCACTGTAGCCAGCAAAATGTAGCCAGCAAAAGGTCATGGCTACCAAGTAAACTTCCTCCATGCTGTGCAAGGATTATGGGCGGCCAAGGCTTGATATGCATTCTGGCGGCCCCATTCACGCCCAGAAAAATGTGCAAAAAGATCACAGAGGGCGTTTTTCAAAGTTCAGTTGTTAAGCAAGACTTAATAGCTGCTGCAGACCCAGCAATAGTCTTCAGAAGCACTGCAGCTTGTCAGAGTCATACACTCCAAACAACTTCTTTCATGCTTGGCAAGGGGTGAGGGGTGGCCAAGCATTCGCGGCATGTCCGGAGCAATGAAGGAATACGAGGGTCTCCGCGTGAAGGTGGATGATGTCGTTTACATGCCCAACCTCGAGGCTCCGGCGAACAAGCCTCATCCGTTTGTGTATTTCATCTCGATTTTCAACGACTCGGTGCTGCCGGTGACTTTGCGTGGTCGCAAATGGGTGGTGCGGGAATCGGATGGTGAAGTGACCGTCGTCGAAGGCGAGGGGATTGTGGGTCAGACTCCGTGCATTGAGCCGGGTGGGCACTTTTCGTACAACAGCTACCATGTGGTGGCTGGATCGGCGGTGGTCGAGGGTGCGTTTTTTGGTGAAACCGCGACGGGTGATTGGATCTTTGCGCGAATTCCGGAGTTTCGATTGGAGATGCCGGAGTGGGCGTGAGGTGAGAATTTTGAATGGATGAGGCCGAGGCGCCCGCAGTCCATTTCAAGAGATGATTTCGTCCATGAGGATATCGTGGGGTTCGCAGTGGGTGTTGGGGACGATTTGTGAGGGAAAGGCGATGCCGATTTTGTGGGCGTCGATCCTTGCTTGTGAGAGCAGGCGATCGTAGAAACCTTTGCCGCGTCCGAGTCGGCCGCCATGGTGATCGAATGCCATGCCGGGGCAGAGGAAGGCGTCGATTTCGTCGATTGGCACGATTGGTGAATCTGCGTGCGGTTCGAGGATGCCGAAGGCGCCGCCAACGAGATCCTTGGTGGGATCGGCGGATGCATGGAAACGAACTTCTACGCCAACGACGCGAGGAAACAGCCAGCGTTTTTCGGGAAAGAGTGTGACGAGCTCCGTGAGATCGACCTCGTCAGGCAGCGCGGCGAATGTGGCGATCGTGTGGACCTGGGGATGTCGCCTGATCCAATCGGCGACGGCGTTGCGCACGGCATCCGAATCACCGCTGCGTGCCTCGCGGCGCAGCATATCCCGCAGGCGGGATTTCAGGATGCTTTGAGATTCATGGCTCACGCGGCTTGAATCAAAAACGATTTGTGCCGATGAAACCACGAAATTTTCCCGAGGGGCAAAATGCTCGAAAACCTTTTCCATCTTCCGCTTGCCAGCGTGGGCCTGCCACCTAACTTGGGGGCGCACACACATGAAAATCTGGCTCGACGGCGAATTGGTGGATGAATCACAGGCGAAGATTTCGGTCTTCGATCACGGCCTGCTTTACGGCGACGGCGTGTTTGAGGGCATCCGGTTTTACAATGGCAGAGTCTTCCGACTCGAGGAGCACATCCGCCGCTTGTTTGATTCGGCGCGCGCAATCGTGATCGACATGCCATGGACGCAGGAAGAGGTCTGCAAGTTCACTTGTGAAACGGTGGCGGCCAATGGCCTGACCGATGGATACATCCGCCTCGTCGTGACGCGTGGAGCAGGGGAGCTAGGCTTGAATCCTTACCTCTGCGAAAAGCCATCGATGTTCATCATCGCATCGACGATCAAACTCTACCCCGACGAGCATTACCAAAAAGGTCTCTCGATCATCACCTGTGCGACGCGTCGTCCGGCGCCGGGTGCCTTGATGCCGCAGGTCAAGTCGCTCAACTACCTCAACAACATCATGGCCAAGGTCGAGGCGATCCAGGCGAATGCGCTTGAGGCGATCATGCTCAACGAGCAGGGCTATGTCGCCGAGTGCACTGGCGACAACCTGTTCCTTGTGAAGAACGGCAAACTTTACACGCCATTGATCAGCGATGGTGCGCTGGACGGCATCACGCGTGCGGTGATCTTCGAGATCGCCGATAAACTTGGCATTCCGGTAATTGAGCGTTCGATCACGCGTTACGATGTCTTCGTCGCCGACGAATGTTTCCTGACTGGCACGGCAGCCGAGGTGATTCCGGTCGTTGCGCTCGACCGCCGAGTGATTGGCACCGGCAAGCCTGGCGAATGGACCAAGCGTTTCCTCGCTGGTTTCCAAGAGCTAGCGACCACCACTGGCACGCCGATTTCCTGATTTGAAAATTTCCCCTTTCATGGCACGCATCGCTCTTTGAGAATGACACGATGAAATGTGATTTCTGCGACAGCAAGGCGACCGTCTTTCTGACCCAATTGGTGGAGGGTCAGATGAAAAAGGTGTGCCTTTGTGACTCGTGCGCCAAAGAGCGGGGCGTGACCGATCCCACAGGATTTTCGCTGGCCGATCTCTTGATGGGGGGCGGTGTGGGTGAAGGCAAACCGATTGCTGCTGGCTCGGCTATTCCAATGCCGCTTGGCAATGGGACCTGCCCGGCTTGTGGATTCACACTCGAGGATTTGCGTCGCGTTCGCCGGCTTGGATGCAGCGAGTGCTACACGACATTCCGTGAAGAGCTGTCGCCGATGATCCGCGGCATGCACAAGGGGCCGAGCCATCAGGGCAAGGTGCCAGCCGGGCTGATGGAGCGTCAGGTGCTGCGCCAGCGCCTCGAGGAACTGCGGGCGAGGTTGGATCAGGCCGTGGCTGCAGAAAGTTACGAAGAAGCCGCGGGCATTCGTGATGAGATCCGCCAACTCAACGAAAATTTGGTATCATGATGCGCTTTTCGACATTGGTGAAGCATCCGGCAGACTGGATGACCGGTGGCAAGGGCCAGCATGGCGCGGTGATCACCTCGCGCATCCGATTAGCGCGGAATTTGCGGCGTCATCCTTTTCCCGGTTGGGCGAAGCGCGATCAGCGTGCGGCGGCCTTGATGGAAATGAAACCGGCGGTGGAGAATCTGCCGGCGATGAAGGATGCTTTTTCGCAGGAACTTTCCGGGCTCAACTCCGTGCAGAAACAGGTACTGGTCGAGCGTCATCTCATTTCGCGTGAGCATGCAGCGCGGGCCGATGGTTCGGGCGCGGTGATCGAGCGGCGCCAGACATTCAGTTTCATGCTCAACGAAGAGGACCATCTGCGGATGCAGGCGATCCGCCCGGGCTTGCAACTTGGCTCCGCATTCCAGGCGCTTTCAGAGCTCGATAGCCAATTGGAGGAATCGCTGGAATTTGCCTTCGATCCGAAGCTTGGTTACCTCACCGCGTGCCCGACCAATCTTGGCACGGGATTGCGTGCATCTTCGATGTTGCATCTGCCGGCGCTCGTGCTCAGCGACCAGATCGGTCAGGTGCTGCAGGCGGTCAACAAAATCGGTCTCGCCGTGCGCGGTATCTATGGCGAGGGCACCGAATCGCTCGGCAACCTTTATCAAATTTCCAATCAGTCGACACTTGGCGAATCCGAGGAAACCATCATCCGCCGCCTCGAACGCGTGATCTCGCAGGTGGCGACCCATGAGCAAAACGCGCGTGAAAAACTGCTCGAAGACGACCCAGACATGGTCGCCGACAAGATTGGACGCGCCTATGGGGTCCTGCGCTACGCGCATCTGATCGATTCCAAGGAGGCTCTAAATCACCTCTCGTTGCTGCGGCTCGGTGCGACCCTTGGATTTTTCCCTGCAGAAACGGTCATTTTGTGCGACTCGTTGCTGATGGATATCCAGCCCGCGCATCTTCAGCTTCATTCGGGAAGAAAGCTCCCCCCCGAAGAGCGTGATACCATACGCGCGGAAATCGTACGCTCCCGTTTGCAATCTCTCGAATCCCCGCATAATCATTTTACAAACGAAAAATCCGAGGCTTCTTCCGATATCAACAACCTAGGCGACCCATGAACAACTTCACACCACGCGCCCAACAGGTACTGGCCCTTGCACGCAAGGAGGCAGACCGCTTCAACCATTCTTATGTCGGTACCGAGCACTTGCTGTTGGGGCTTATCAAGCTCGGCCAAGGGGTCGCGGTGAATGTGCTCGAACGCATGGGCCTCGAGCTCGATACCGTGCGAATGGAGGTCGAAAAAGAGGTGGGCTCTGGTCCGCCGCAGAAAGCCGCCGGCAACATCCCTTACACGCCACGGGTCAAGAAGGTCCTGGCGCTCGCCAATAAGGAAGCCAAGGCGCTCAATCATTCGTATGTCGGTACCGAGCACCTTCTGCTCGGACTGCTGCGCGAAGGTGAAGGCGTTGCTGCTCGCGTACTGCGCAGACTCGATGTCGACATCCAACGCACTCGCAACGAAATCCTCGCCGAGATTGATCCGAATTTCTCGCCGGAGGATCACGATGACGATGATGACGACGACGACATCGAGGGGGCTGAAGGGCCCTTCGAAGACGAGGGGCAAGTTCAAGCCGCCGGCCCCGAAAGCGAGGGCAAGACCAAGACGCCGGCGCTCAAAGCATTTGGTCGCGATTTGACCAAGGTCGCCAAAGAAGGTGGGCTCGATCCGGTGATCGGGCGCCAATCTGAAATCGAACGGGTCATTCAAATTCTCTGCCGTCGTACCAAGAACAACCCGGTGCTGATCGGTGAAGCGGGCGTTGGCAAGACGGCGATTGTCGAGGGCCTTGCCCAGGAGATCGCCTCGGGCAACGTGCCGGAAATTTTGCGCGATAAAAAAGTGGTGACGCTCGACCTCGCGCTGATGGTTGCCGGTACCAAGTATCGCGGCCAGTTCGAGGAGCGGATCAAGGCCGTGATGGATGAGATCCGCAAGGTGAAGAACATCATTCTTTTCATCGACGAGCTTCACACGATTGTCGGTGCGGGATCGGCCGAGGGGGCGATGGACGCATCCAACATCATCAAGCCGGCACTCAGCCGTGCTGAGCTGCAATGCGTCGGCGCCACCACGCTCAACGAATACCGCAAGCACATCGAAAAGGACTCTGCGCTCGAACGCCGTTTCCAGCAGGTGAAGGTCGATGAACCATCGGTCCCCGACGCGATCCGCATCCTAGAGGGCTTGCAGGAAAAATACGAATCTCACCACAAGGCCAAGTTCACGCCTGAAGCGATCGAGGCAGCGGTGAAGCTTACCTCGCGTTACCTCACCGCCCGATTCCTGCCAGACAAGGCGATCGATGTTCTCGACGAGGCCGGCGCTCGTGCGCGCATCGGCACGATGACGCGTCCGCCGGAAATCAAGCAGCTCGAAGAACAGATCGAGCAAATCAACCGCGACAAGCTCACCGCGATTGCCGAGCAAAACTTCGAAAAGGCGGCATCACTTCGCGATGACGAGAAAGCGGCAAAGAAGAACCTCGAGGACACACTCAAGTCATGGCGCGCAACTTCTGAAGAAACGATCGTAACAGTTACCGAAGATGACATTATGGCCGTGGTTTCCAAATGGACCGGGGTGCCGCTGCGTCGCATGGAAGAAAAAGAAACCGAAAAACTTCTCAAGATGGAGGAGGAACTCAAGGGGCGCGTCATCGGACAGAACGAAGCGGTGGTCGCGATTTCCAAGGCCTTGCGCCGTTCGCGCGCGGACCTTAAAGATCCGCGGCGTCCGATTGGATCATTCCTTTTCCTTGGACCCACCGGCGTTGGCAAAACTTACCTCGCGCGCAACCTCGCCGAGTTCATGTTTGGTGATCCTGATTCGCTGATCCAAATCGACATGTCCGAGTACATGGAGAAATTCACCGCGAGCCGCCTGATCGGTTCGCCTCCAGGCTATGTCGGGTATGAAGAAGGTGGTCAACTTTCCGAAGCGGTGCGCCGTCGCCCGTATTCGGTGGTTCTTTTCGATGAAGTCGAAAAAGCCCATCCGGATGTGATGAACCTGCTCTTGCAGATTCTCGAAGAGGGCACGGTGACCGACTCCCTCGGCCGCAAGATCGACTTCCGCAACACGATCATTATCATGACTTCGAATGTTGGCGCCTCGACCATCAAGCGACAAACCTCGCTTGGCTTCGGTGCGATGAATGAGGACGAATCCGACTTCCAAGGCATGAAGGAAAAAATCCTCGAAGAAGCCAAGAGGTACTTCAAACCGGAGTTTCTCAATCGCCTCGACGAACAAGTGGTTTTCCACATGCTCGAGAAGGTCGACCTCAATCAGATTGTCGATCTGGAGGTCGACAAATTGGTCAAGCGCCTCAAGGAAAAGGATGTTGCGCTCGTGCTTGCCAGCGAGGCTCGCGATTTCCTCTCCGAGAAGGGCTTCGATCCTTCGTACGGTGCGCGTCCGATGCGCCGTGCCGTAGAGAGATTCCTCGAAGATCCGCTAGCGGAATCCATTCTTCGCGGTGATGTCAAAGCCGGCGACACGGTAAGCGTGGTGAAAAAGTCCGACAGCGATGAGCTGCGCTTCGAGACCCATCGTCCCGAGCCGAAGGAAGAGGCGGGTGTTTGATTTGCGGCGCAGGACTTTTTTTGCCTTAGGGCAAGAGGTCTGTATAGGTTCCCGGATCGCTGCCGGGAATCTCGATCGCGCCACAATTTTTCTCGTAGAATTCCTTGGGTCCGACACCGCCAATGATCGCGTAGGCGTAGCCTGATTCACGCAGTGCCTCGAGTGAGCGCATGAGCAAGGCCTTGCCGAGGCCGAGCTTGCGGGCGGATTCCAAGACTCCGGTAGGACCGAAGAACCCGCGCAGTGTTGTGTCGTAACAAGCGAAGCCAAGAATCTCTTTGTCCTTGGTAGCGATGAAACAGGCGATCGGCTGGCGGGTCATCGCGACTTCGACTTCACTGACCCATTTTTCGGAAAAGTGTGCCCGAACAAATGCCGCGACCGTGTGTTTTTCGAAGGCTCTCGCACGGCGTAACGTGACGCCGTTATCGGCGACTTTTTGATAGGTCTTCGACGAGTCCGGGAGGTCATACAGGCGCACGAGCATGTCGATCATGCGACGATTCAAGCGAAATGCCGATCCGGCGGGAAGCCTCGAATTTAGCTTCTATGGCCGCGCCTCAATGCAGCGTAGGGTAGTCGGTGTAGCCTTTGGGTCCTGGGGAATAGAAGGTCGCGGGATCCGGCTCATTGAGCGCGGCATTGGTGCGAATGCGCTCGGGCAGGTCGGGGTTGGCGAGAAAGGAAGTGCCAAAGGCGACCGCATCGACCTTGCCGGAGGCGATGGCCTCGTTGGCTTCCTTTGCATCGTAGCCCATGTTGGAAACGATCGTGCCCTTGTAAATTTTTCGGATCGGTGTGAGCACATCGCCCTTTTGTTGCTGGAAGAAATCGGCGCGCATCACATGGAGGTATGCGAGGTGGCGTGAGTTCAATTCTTCGGCGAGGTGGCTGGCCACGGCGACCGGGTTGCTGTCACTCATGCTGTTGAAGCTGTTGAGCGGAGATATGCGCAAGCCGACGCGATCGTTGCCGATGGCGGATGACACGGCATCGACCACCTCCAGCATGAGGCGGGCGCGGTTGGCGATCGATCCGCCGTAGGGGCCGCTGCGTTTGTTGGATGCATCGCGCAGGAATTGATCGAGCAGGTAGCCATTCGCGCCATGAACTTCGACCCCATCGAATCCTGCCGCGCGAGCGTTGATGGCGGCGGTGCGAAAGCCGGCGACGATCGCCGGAATTTCATCGTCACGCAATTCGCGCGGCGTGACGTAGGGCTTTTTGCCCTCGGGTGTGTGGACTTCCTCGCCGGTGATGGCAATGGCACTCGGTGCGACCGGTTGCGCGCCGCCATTCAGAAGCGGATGACAAGCGCGGCCGCCGTGCCAGATTTGCAGGTAGATCCTGCCACCTGCCTTGTGCACGGCATCGGTCACGAGCTTCCATCCGGCAATTTGTTCCTCCGAATAAATGCCGGGCTCCATCCAAAATGCCGAGTTGCCTTTCATCGCCATCGTCGCCTCGGCAATGATCAGTCCGGCGCTTGCACGCTGCGCATAATGTTCGGCCATCAAGGGCGTTGGGATGTGATCATGCTCGGTGCGGCAGCGGGTGAGGGGCGCCATCAAAATGCGGTTGGGAAGACGCAGTGCGCCAAGTGGCAGTGGTGTGAAAAGGTCGGACATGGTGGCGTGTGTTTGTGGTGTTAGGAGAAATGGCATCAGCCGAGATCAAAAAGTAAGGCTTCAGTCGCAGTACTTGCGTGGAGTTCAAAATTTCCAGCCCCCTCGGTGCTCGCGCCATCGCCGGGCTTGAGTTGGCATTCATGGGCAGTGGCTGTGCCGGAAATCATTTGCAGCCAGAGCCCGCGGCCGGGCTTCAATGCATGCTCAATCGAGTCACCTGCATCGAGGCGGATGCGGAAAATATCGGCATCTTGTTGGATGCGAGCTGCGCCATCGCGTCCGTCGGCGGAGATCACAAGGACTTTCGGTGAATTTTCAGTATCTGGCGACGGGTGCCACTCGCTGTAGTTTGGAGTGAGACCGTTTTGTTTCGGCATGATCCAGATTTGCAAAAAGTGAACGGCCTCGGTGTCGGACGGGTTGAACTCTGAATGGGTGACACCCGTGCCGGCGCTCATCAGTTGGATTTGGCCAGGCCTGAGTCTGCGACCATTGCCCATGCTATCCTTGTGTTCGAGCGTGCCGTCTACGACATAGCTAAAGATTTCCATGTTCCGGTGCGGGTGACTTGGAAAACCTCCCTTTGGCACGACACGGTCCTCATTGATCACACGCAGGCTGCGAAAGCCCATGTGCTTCGGATCGTAATAGTCTGCAAAACTGAAACTGTGGCGTGAATCGAGCCAACCATGATCGGTATGACCGCGATCGAACGAACGCCGGATATCGAGTTTCATCGTGATGCTTGTTTCACGCGCATTTCGGGCAGACTCCGAAAAACTCGAGTTCGTGGTAGAGGTTTTGGAATCCGGTTTTTTTCCGGATTTCGTCTTCGAGTTCGTGGACTGGGCAGGGGGCTTTGACCGGTTCGATCGTGCCGCATGAGGTGCAGATCAGATAGTCGCTGTGTTTGCCGGGAATCTGTAACGCGAAGTAGGCGGCGCGTTCATGAAGGCCGAGGCGGCGCACGATGCCGTGTCCGGCGAGGCGTTGCAGCAGACGAAAAACCGTTGCTTTGTCGCACTGCGAACTCAGGCGCGGCGATGAGGCGAGCTCGGCCAATGTCATTGGGCGACCACTCTCGAGCAGCGTGCTAATGAGTTCCTCAAGCGCCTTTGTGCGTCGCAGTCCTGCTTCGCGACAGTTGGCAATGATGTCCTGGACGGTCTGATTCATTTGCTTGGCTTCAAGATGTCATGAATTGCTGCCCACGCGAACGCGAAAATCCGTAAAATTTCAAAACAGCTCGCGTTGGGGTGCGTCGGGATTGATCGTGGGAGGCACTGGGATGCCAAGCTTTTCATAGGCTGCAGGCATGGCCATGCGACCGCGCGGAGTGCGCATGAGGTAACCTTGCATGATGAGGAAAGGCTCGTGCACTTCCTCGATGGTCGCGGAGTCTTCGCCGACCGCAACGGCCAGCGAGTTGAGGCCTACAGGACCGCCGCTGAATTTGTAAATCAGCACTTCGAGCAGGCGCTTGTCCATTTCGTCGAGCCCTTGCGAATCGATCTCGATCATTGCCAGTGCTGCATCAGCGATTTCTCCGGTGATGGTGCCTTGGCCGCGGACTTGTGCGAAGTCGCGCACCCAACGCAGCAGGGCATTGGCCACACGCGGGGTGCCACGCGAGCGTGATGCGACTTCAAGTGCACCGGCGGGCTCGATCGGCACCTCGAGCAAACCAGCAGAGCGTTCGATGATTTGTGCCAGTTCGCCATGCGTGTAGTAATCGAGTCGGTTTACAAGACCAAAGCGCGAGCGCAGCGGAGCGGTGAGCATGCCCGAGCGGGTCGTGGCGCCGACGAGTGTGAAACGTGGCAGGTTGATCTGGATCGATCGCGCGGATGGACCGGAATCGATAATGATGTCGAGACGGTAATCCTCCATTGCCGGGTAGAGGTATTCCTCGATCGCAGGATGCAAGCGGTGGATTTCATCGATGAAGAGCACATCGCCCTTTTGGATGTTGGTGAGCACGCCCGCGAGGTCGCCGGCCTTTTCGATCTGCGGGCCAGAGGTGGTGTGGAGTTGCGTGCCGGCGGCTTTGGCAATGAGGTTGGCGAGCGTGGTTTTGCCGAGGCCAGGCGGACCGGATAGCAGCACATGGTCCAGCACATCGCCGCGTTGTTTGGCGGCTTCGAGCATCAGCAGTAGGCGGTCTTTGACCTTTTCCTGGCCGATGAACTCGGAAAACGCAGGTGGGCGTAATGAGACATCGAAAGCTGTCGCAGGTGCCTTGGTGGCCTGTTGGTAGAAATTTTCGGACATCGGGTTGCCGATATTTGAACCCAGCCTCGGCACATAGAGAAGCGCGGATTTTGGATGCTCGAGGGGCATCTTCGCATTTGGCTTCGATTTACCTTAAGAAAATCAATTTTCTTAAGGTTGCGAACCGAGTCCACCCGGTATTACAACGCGTCACTTCGACAGCATGATGAGCCACTCAATGATTTTAACCCACCCGGGAAGCTCGCACAAAGACGAGTTTCTTGCCTGCTGCGTGCTACTCGCAGTCAAACCGGTCTCCATTGTGCGCAGGGAGCCCGCCGCCAGCGATCTTGATGACCCTGCGATCACCGTGGTCGATGTCGGCGGTCGGCATGAACCTGAGTTGGGCAATTTCGACCATCATCAATTTCCTGCAGATCATCCGCCGATCTGTTCGCTGAGTCTTGTTCTTCAGCATCTTGGATTGTATGAAGACGCGTTGGCCTTCTGTGATTGGCTTGAGCCGGTCGAATGGATTGATACGCGCGGCCCGCAGGAAACATCGCGTTGGCTTGGGATCGGGCGTGACACCTTGGCGAAGCTCAATTCACCGGTGGATGTGACGCTTTTGCGGCGGTTTGCATCTGCCTCGAGGCTCGATCAAGGTGATACCTTGTGGCAAATCATGCGTTGGATCGGCGACGACCTTGTGGCTTATTTGAAGTCCCTGCGCAAACGTCTCGATTACATTGAAGAGATCTGCGAATTTTGGGACATCGATACCGACTCGGGCTCATTCAAAATTCTTTACCTTCCTCGTATTGAACCATTGCCGGAGGAACCTTCATCGGGCCTTGGGAGATACCTCGAGAGACATCCCAATGGAAAGAATGTGATTGGCCTCGCGTATCCCGATCGGCGCAGCACGGGGTATGGACTTTCGCGTCACAACGATCATCCACGACTTGATTTCACCCGCATCGAGCAGTGCGAAGATGTGCATTTTGCGCATGCGCGGGGTTTTGTTGCTAAAACTACCGCGACGGATCCGAAGAGGCTGCGCGAGTTGCTGCAGATGAGCTGGATCGAAGAGTGAACCGGATTAGGGCGATTCACGCGTCCAACGACGGATTTCAAATTGCGGATGTGTCTCGACTAGAGATGAATGCGGAAACTCATCTTCAAAGCGCGGCAGGTAGGTGTCGCCAGCGTGGGATTCGAGCACATGGGTCACGAGGATTTCGTCCGTGTGCGGGAGAAAGGCCTGATAGATTTCGGCGCCGCCGATGATGTAAACCGTGCCGCTGATGTCCGGAAGTTTTGCGAGATCTTCCGGGCTGTGGATCACCTCCGTGCCAGGCGCGGACCAATTCGGATCGCGAGTGAGCACGATGTTGCGACGCTTGGGCAATGGGCGTCCGATCGATTCAAAAGTTTTGCGGCCCATCACGATCGGGTGACCGCTGGTCGTGCGTTTGAAAAATGCGAGGTCCTCGGGCAAGTGCCATGGCAGTGTGCCATTGCGGCCGATCACGCGATCGGTGGTCATGGCGACGATGGCGACGAGGTGCATGGCGAATAAAATTACCAATCGCTGCCGAGCCCGTAGCGTCCGGCCGTGACGAGCAAATCCTCGCGCATCGGCCATTCGTCGGGGCGCTCGCTGGTGCTGTGGCGTTTGCTCGCACCCTTAAGGGTCATGCAGCCGGTGTTGTCGCCGATTTGGCGCACGGCTTCGACTTCCTCGGCGCTGAGGCGAATGTCGGGCAGCGCGGCAAATTCGCGGATTTTATCTTCGATCGGACGCGCGCCATCGCCGGCTTCCTGAATGAAAGTCGGGATCACGCATTCAACCGGTGATTGGCTCAGGTTCCAGATGGATGCGAATTGGATCATCGTGAGTCCGTGCTTTTCGGCGATCGGGCGCATGCGATCGGCTTTGTCCATGCCGTGTTGGACCCAGCCTTCGGGGCGATAGGTGCGGTGGTCGCCGGGCTTGAAGATGTGGCCTTCGCGAGTGAGGTCATCGTGAAACACGCCGCCGTGATCGACGACGCGGGTCATCACTTTCACGCCATGTTTTTCGCAGGCGGGAAGGGTGAGTCCGACCGGCCATGGCTCGAGAGGATTGAGAATGAGCATCGCCCAATCGATGAGCTCGCCGAAGCGCTCGAAGGATCCGACCAAGTCGAGTGAAAAGCCGTTGGCCGGGCCGGGTGCGATGCCGAGCATGCGAGTGAGGCCTTGGTCCTTGGCCGATTTCATCGCCTGCCAAAGAATCTCGCTGGTGTAGCCGCTCTCATCGGGGTTGTGCAGCATCAGCAGGTCGAAGTGATCGCTGCCGCAGCGTTCCAGTTCCTTCGAGGTCGCCATGTGCACGAAGTCGGCGTAGCCCTCGGGCCCACGGAGCTCGGGGTCGGTAAAGCGCGGGTAACCGCGTGAGCCTTGGCGCTGACCTTGATAAAAATCGTGTCCGATCATTCCCACCAGTGAGTAAGTCGAGCGATCGATGCCGGCGAGCGCACGACCGAGCAGTTCGTCGGCCTTGCCATTTCCATACACATCCGAGGTGACGAAGGTGCGGATGCCGGAATTATAAGCGGTCTCGATGCACTGGATGAAGCGGGCCTCGTCGAGGGTCTCGCCAAAGTGCATGAAGCGTCCGCCGCTCCATGTGCCGTAGGCTGTCGTGGTTGGATTCATGATACGCGGGGAAATTATTGCCGGACGCGTGACGGGTCAACCGCAAGCGCGCGGCCATCAACGTCAGGCGAGATTTTTCCGATCGTCGATTTTCAAACCGGTCCGCGGTCGACATCCATGCGGAAGGCTTTGCCTCGGAGTTTGGAATTGCGCGTGTTGCGTATCGCCTGATCGGCGAATTGTTCCGGGACATCGACCAGCGCGTGTTTCGGGAAAAGCGTGATGCGGCCAAGGCTGCCATCGGGCAGGCCGGCTTCGCGGTACATCATGCCGACGATGTCCTTGGGCAAAACGCCGTGGGTCTTGCCGAGGGAGACAAACATGCGGGTCATGCCGGCCTCATGCGGGATCGGGCCGCGCTCGAATTTGCCACCGGCTTTCGGGCGATCCGATTTGGGCCCACGCTCATCGCGATCGAAGGGTCGCGCGTCGCGAACCTTGCCGCTGCGTGCGGGTTTTTCCGGTTCGCGGTCTTCTTCGATCGGCGAGCCTTCGCGGCCGCTGGCTTCGCGTAGCATCGTGACGAGAGCTCCGGCGATGTCGGTGGGGGTGTGGCCTTGTTCGAGGAGGCGGTCGATGTTGTCTTGATAGGCATCGAATTTCCCGCTTTCGAGTCGCTCGCGGAGGTTTTCAAAAATCAGATCGGCGCGGCGGCCTTCGACTTGTTCGACCGATGGGATGCGTTCGCGTTTGATCACCTGGCGGGTGTAGCGCTCGATCGATTGCAGGCGATAGATGTCGCGACCATAAACAAAACTCACAGCGCGGCCCGAGCGTCCGGCGCGGCCGGTGCGACCGATGCGGTGAACGTAGTCCTCCGGGTCGGTGGGTAGGTCGTAATTGAAGACGATGTCGATTTCGTCGATGTCGAGTCCGCGGGCGGCGACATCGGTGGCGACAAGCAGCTCGACGGCGCCATCGCGGAAGCGTTTCAGCACGCGCTCGCGCATTTGTTGGGTGATGTCGCCGTGGAGGCGATCGGCGGCATAGCCGCGATTGATCAGGTCTTCGGTACATTCATCAACCGAACGCTTCGTGTTGCAGAAGATGATGCCGAGGCGCGGGGGGTTCATGTCGAGGATGCGCGAGAGCACCTCGACCTTTGAGCGTTGGCGGACTTCGAAATACGATTGCTCGACGGTTGAGACCGTGCGGGATTTTTGTTGGATCTCGATGACCTTCGGGTTTTTTCCAAAACTCTTGATCAGGCGCGAAACTCCCGGGCTCATCGTGGCGGAGAAGAAAAGCGTTTGTCGTTCGGCGGGCAGCGCCGCGAGCAATTCGTCCATTTCCTCCTTGAAGCCCATGTCGAGCATGCGGTCGGCCTCATCGAGGATCGCCATGCGAACGCGTGAAGCATCGAAGGATCCACGGCGCAGGTGATCGAGCAAACGGCCGGGGGTGCCGACCACGACTTGGGCACCATCGCGCAGGGCGCGGAGTTGGCGATCCATCGGTGCGCCGCCGTAGACCGGTGTCGCGTGCAGGTCTTTCATTTTCGCGCCGAGGCGGTGGACCTCTTCGCAGACTTGGACCGCTAGTTCGCGGGTTGGGCAAAGGATCAGCACCTGTGGCCAACGAGCGGCCGTATCCACCGAAGCAAGAGCTGGCAGCGTGAAGGCGGCAGTTTTGCCGGAGCCGGTCGCGGAAAGGCCAAGCAGGTCGTGACCTTCGAGCGCCGGTGGGATGCTCATGGCTTGAATCGGCGATGGGCGCTCGTAGCCGAGCGTTTCGATGGCGGAGAGCAGGGCGGGTGGCAATCCGAGTTCTGAGAAGGGAGGTGTGTCCATGAAGCGTGTAAGAAAACCGGCGCGGAAAAGCGATAGGCCTGGGCGGTCGGGAAACAAGGCAATCACCTATTCTCACGGGAAAACAAGCCCAGATGTGAAATATCGGCCGATTCCGGCATCTTTCATGCGATATCGTGCATGATTCTTGGGTGGGCATTGTACTTGTCAGGCCCTGCGCGGTGGATTGAATGGTCTCACTTTGCAGCTTCCCGCATTCGATCATTGGCTTTGGCTGATTCCGGTCATTTGGATCGGGGCCAGCATTGGGTCATTTTTGAATGTCGTCATTTACCGCGTGCCACTTGGCATGTCGGTGAACAAGCCAAGGCGTTCGTTTTGCCCCGAGTGTCGTGAGCTGATTCCGATGTGGTTGAACATTCCGGTGCTGAGTTGGCTGTGGCTGCGAGGCCGATGTGCAAAATGCGGCTGCAAAATTTCGGTGCGCTATCCGATCGTTGAGCTGCTCACGGCGATTGGTTTTTTTGCATCGTGGAAATTTTTTCCGCCGCAGGCCGCGGTGTTTCTTTGGGTGCTGGTAGCCTTGTTGATCGCGATCAGCTTCATCGATGCCGATCATTTGATCATCCCGGTGTCGCTTACGTGGGCTGGATCTGCCGTCGGTGTGTTGGCTGCCATCGTTTGGCCGTCATTCCCGCGGATGGCCTGTGGTTGCGAATCATGGCGCGAGGCCTTGATCCAATCGGGCATTGGTTGGGCTGCGGGATTTTTCGGGCTCTGGCTTTTGGTCGAGCTGGGGAAATTGGCCTTCGGTAAAAAGGCGATGAAGTTTCAAACGCCGGTCTCGTGGGAGCTCAAGGAGCCTGCAGGCGAGAGCGATCCACTCAGCTTTGTGATCGATGGCGAGTCGATCGCGTGGTGGGATTTGTTTTCGCGAAAGAACGACCGATTGATCATCGAGACCGGCGAAATTATTGTTGATGGTGAGCGGCATGGCGCCGGTACGCTCGTGATTCGTGAGACTGAAATCGAACTACCCGATGGCACGAAGCATTCGATCGAAAAGCTACAATCGCTTTCCGGCACGGCGACATCGGTGGTGATCCCGCGCGAGGCGATGGGCTTTGGTGATGTGCATCTGATGGGTATGATTGGTGCGTTTTTCGGTTGGTCGGGCGCGCTCTTTGCACTCTTTGCATCGTCGATCTATG
>JAPOLH010000003.1 GCA_029977225.1 Verrucomicrobiaceae bacterium
CGAGAAGCTCAAGTGCCAGCACTCGGCCATTGCCATCGGCGCGAGGGACGAGTTGTTGGGAAAGGATGCCACGCAGCGATTCGGAGACCATGATGCGGATCTGGTCGCGTTGATCGGTGGGGAATACATCGAGCACGCGGTCGAGCGTGCGTGGAGCATTGCCGGTGTGGAGGGTGCCGAGCACAAGGTGACCGGTTTCGGCGGCGGTAAGTGCGAGCTGGATGGTTTCGAGGTCGCGCATTTCACCAACCATGATCACATCGGGGTCCTCCCGCAGGGCGCCGCGAAGGGCTTTGGCGAATGACTCTGTGTGAGTGTGGACCTCGCGCTGATTCACCTGACATCCCTTTGACTCGAAGACATATTCGACCGGGTCTTCGAGGGTGAGGATGTGATCTTCGCGGTCGCGGTTGATGAAATCGACGAGTGCGGCGAGGGTCGTGGATTTTCCGGAGCCGACAGATCCGGTGACGAGCACCAGGCCGTTCTGGTAACGGGTGAGTGGCAGAATGTGTTCGAGTGGCAGGCCGATGTCTTCGATCGAGCGTATCTTGCTGTTGATGATGCGAAAGACCATGTCGTAGCCAAGGCGCTGTTTAATCACCGAGGCGCGGTAACGACCGGATGGGGAAGAGTAGGCAAAATCGACGTCCCCACGCTTTTCAAGCCGCTCCCATTCGGACTGAGAAAGGAATGAGCGTGCGAGTTTCTCCGCCTGATCGGCGGTCAGCGATGGGTGATCATCCCAGATGGGCGAGAGGGTGCCGAAGCGTCTCCATGCAGGCGGATATCCTGTAGCGAGATGGACATCGGAGCAGTCGTATTCGCGCCCGATTTGCAGATACTGGTCAACATGATCAAGGACCTGATGGGTGGGCATGGGGCTTGCGGGAGGGTGGTTGGCTCGTGTGAGAGGTGTAGGATGCCGATGGCTCAGAAACAAGCGACGCCGTCATGCGGTGCGTGAGCCATTTTTTCAAGGCATCACCAAGCCAGATCTTCAACATCGGGCGAGCAGCGGTCAAGGTGAGACCAAGCAGGGTGCTGGTGATGCCGCGTGATTTTTCGGGCTGTGCCGATTTCTTGCGGCGAAACAGCATGCTGGCGGCGAGGCCGGAAATGATTGAGCCGGTGACCCAGATGCCGGGTTTTTCCTGCAGCGAGTGGCGGATGCGTGTTGGCACATCGAGCTTTTCGCGAAGCGCGATGGCATCGAGTGTGAGTCGCGAACGGGCGGCGGCGCTGAGTTGGATCAGGCGTTCGACTTCGGATTTTTCTGCAATTTTTCGATCCATTCGCGGTCTCTTTGGAATTCGGCGCGGGTCACAGGGAAGAGCGGCGTCGGGGTGCCGGAGGATTTGCGCAGGAGGATGATGGCTAGAATCATGTGGATTGTGCCGGTTCCCAGAGCGGTCCAAAACCAAGGCCAGCCTGCGAGCTGTGAAAGCGCGCCGATGGTGCCGGCGAGGAGCAATGACCAACCGAAGGTGATGCAAAGAATCGCGGTGATGACCCGTGCTGCTTTGTTTGAGCCCTTGCGCGCGGCATCCTTTGCCTCGATGCGAATCAGTTCGGCGCGCGAACTGACGATGGCTAGCATGGCCTCGACCCAGCTCGATGGGCCATGCGAGTGATCGTGGCCTTGGGGTGCGGCCTTTGTGTTTGGATCGGGCGTGAAAAGGAAACCGTATGTGCGCTCGCTTGGTGAGTGTTTTGAATCACCGGTCGGCGCCGATCTTCGCTGCGACAGATGAGAGGAATCAGCGACGGGTGATGAGGCCGATGAGGAATCCGACGCCGAGGGCGCCCAGCACGCATTTCGTGGGGTTTTGGCGGATGTAATCTTCGGCGGACGAGTGAAGCTCTTGGGCTTTCACGCGGGTTTCCTGCCAGTGTTCGGTGGCCGATTCGCGAAGGTGTTGGGATTTTTCGGCGGCCGTTTGGCGAAGTTGTTGGGCCGATTCGAACGCGCGTTCCTTGAAGGCACTGGCCTTGGACTCGGCGGTGTGAACGAACTCGCGAGCTCTCTCGCCGGCGGCGGCGCGGAGATCGTTGGCGGCTTGGGAGATCGAGGGAGTGCCGGTAGCGGCATTGTCGAGAGTGGAAGCGGAATCAGTCATGGCTTTGTTCGTTTGGATTGCTGGTTTCCGGACATGGGCCGGAGGAGGGAATCATCGCACTTTTATCGCGTGGCGCAAGACAGCATCTTGGGTTTTGCATCGGCTTTTCGGATGATTTTCGCGGGGGAGCTGGAAGAGGGTTTTTTTCGCGGTCAATCGAGCGGCCCGATGCCGATCAGGTCGCGATCTTCCTTGGCGGCCTCGATGAAGGTGCGATCCATGGAAATCGCCTGCTGCAGGTGGCTACGGGCGCGTTTCGCTTCGCCGAGGGTCCAGAGATAACAGGCGAGATTGTAGTGGAAAATCGCCATTTCGAATAGGCTTTTGGGGCCTTTGAGCAGCCAGTTGCAGGCTGCGAGTGTGTCGCCGGTTTCATGGAGGCAAAAGGCGGCGCGAAGGAAAAATACAGGTTCGTCCTTGGCAACGAGGCAAAGCAGGCGGGCGGTGTCGGAGGCGCGATTCCAAGATTCGCTTTGCATTTGCGCCGCGAGCTTGAGCTCTAGCACATGGCGTTTTTTTTGTGCCTCGGCAGGCAGTTCGTTGAGCTCTATCAGCGCCTCATCGGCCAACCCTAATTCCAGCCATCCGGTGGCCGCTTGCAGCGTCGCATGCAAATTCATCGTGAGGAGTCTAGATCACGCGATCGCGGATGCAATCGTGGAGATAAGATTCAAGACTTGAAGATTCAAGAGGCAAGAGAAGAGGATGAAGAAGTGACATGCTCCGCCGCGATTTGTGATTCCACATTCTTAAAGAGTCGGCACCGCGGGCCGCGTCGCCTACCTTTCGTATAAGCCCTCCAGGCGATTGAATAAAAAGGTGCGAAGCGCGACTGACTGGATTGACTCCGGCGTCCATCCCAGAGTGCGCCCTCCGGGCGATTATGGTAAGAGGCGCAAAGCGCGCCTGACTGGATTCGAACCAGTGACCGTCCGCTTAGAAGGCGGATGCTCTATCCAACTGAGCTACAGGCGCTGCTGCGGGGTGATAGTTAGCAGTGGCGGCGGGTGATGTCAAAATCAGGTTCCGATGCCGTAGGTATTTGGTTTTTGGCTTTCAGGGCTGGGTTTGGCCGATTAGTTTGCGTCATGCGCACGGCGGTTTACGCGGGATCATTTGACCCACCTACGAATGGTCATCTTTGGATGATCGAGCAGGGCTTGGCGATGTTTGATCGCTTGATCGTGGCGATTGGGACCAACACGGCGAAGCATTATTCGTTCAGCGTTGAGGAACGATTAGAGTTGCTCAAGGCGTCGACGCGTGAGAGCGAGCGTTTGAGCATCACGCATTTCGACAACCGTTATCTCGTCGACTATGCACGTGAGGTGGGTGCGAAGTATGTGTTGCGGGGGATTCGTTCGCCGCACGATTACGAGTACGAGCGGGTGATGCGTCAGATCAATTCTGACATGGCGCCGGAGATCACGACGGTGTTTCTGATGCCGCCACGCGACATTGCGGAAGTTTCCTCGAACATGATCAAGGGCCTGATCGGCCCAGTAGGATGGGAGGAAACGATCGGACGATATGTGCCGCAGCCGGTGTTAGAGAGCTTGGCCAAACATGGCGCGAGTAAGTTCGGAGGGTGATGGGATTGGGCAATCGTCTTGTCAGGCCGGAGGAATTTGATTGAATTCGGATATGACGAAAAGTGATCGCGAGTTTTTGTTTCATTTGTTGGAAACGCCTAGTCCTACGGGATTTGAAATGCCGGGACAGCGGGTGTGGGCGGAGTGGATCAAGGGTCATGCTCACAGTGTCGAGTGCGACGCGTACGGATCGACCTGGGCGAAGCTTGCGGGCAAGTCATCGAGGGTGGTGATGCTCGAGGCGCATGCCGACGAGATCGGGTACATGGTCAAGCACATCGACGATCGCGGGTATTTGCGCTTGGATCGGGTCGGTGGATCGGATGCGGCGACGGCGCGTGGCCGGCGGATCAATATTTTGGGCGACAAGGGCGAGGTGCCGGGGATCATTGGCAACACGGCGATCCATTTGCGTCGCGATGATCATGGGTCGGAGAAAGCTCCGGCCGTGCATGACTTGTGGGTGGATGTGGGAGCCTCGAACGCGCAGGGCGTGGCCAAGCTTGGCATTCGCGTAGGGCATCCGGTCGTGTATCAGGACAGCCCGATGGAGTTGGCGAACAAGCGCATTGTCGGTCGAGCCTTGGACAACAGGGTCGGTGGCTACATCATCGCGCAAGTGATGAAGCGCATCGCTGCGCACAAATCAAAGCCGGCATTCACGCTGGTATGTCTCAATGCGATTCAGGAAGAGATCGGCGGTCACGGAGCGATGATGGCGACTTATCGGTTGAAACCCGATCTCTGCGTTTGCCTTGATGTGACGCATGCGACCGACACGCCGGGCATTGATCCCGCAAAGCATGGCAGTGTGAAACTCGGTGGTGGTCCCTCGCTAACGCACGGCACCGCGAATCATCCGTTGGTGGTCAAGCAGTTGCTTGAAGTCGCGAAGGGCAAGGACATCCCGATCCAGCACGAGGCCAGCAGCCGCTTTACCGGCACTGATACGGATAAAATTTTCCATTCGCGCGAGGGTATTCCGAGCGCCTTGGTTTCACTGCCATTGCGCTGCATGCATTCGGTCGTGGAGACCGCGCATTTGGACGACATCGAACACACGATCGAATTGCTCGCGGCCTTTGTCATGTCGCTCAAGGCGGATGATGAGTTTCATCAGAGGTTGGGGGGAGGGTGAACATGGACATCCAACATCGAACATCCAACATTGAACATCGAATGTTGAAGAGGTGTAAAACTCTGTATCTCTTTCCCAATAACTCTTAACAGATAAGTATTAACTCTTCCTCTCTGCGTCCCTTTGCGACCTTGGCGGCTTTGCGGTAAACTTCTTTGAAGAGGGGCTTGGCGGTTAAAAACCGCCGCCACGGTTAGAGAGTGAAGCCAGCGCGTTGGAGGCGGGCTTTGGCGGCATCGACGAGTGGGTTTTCGGGGCCGATGGCGAGGCGAATGCTTTTGAGGAGCGTTCGGGTGATGGGTTGCAGAATGGAGAGTGGCAGGGACTTAAGCCCGATCAATTTGCGGTGTTCGGCTGGCAGTGAGGCGAGGGCAGATTGGAAGAGCAGCGCGTAGACCGGGCGGGCGGCGATGGGCAGCGGCGGGTTGCGCAGCCATTGAATGACATCGCGTGTGTCGTCGTTGACGGCCAGTTCGCCGCGGTAGTGGTCGAGCCAGGCGAGCAGTTCCGCTTCATTCATTGGCACATCGGTGAGGCCCAGGGGTTCCACGGATTTCGACCAGAGGCGCACATAGGCATCGGCACCGCCGGGGATGGGCTGGGTGGAGAAGATTTGATGGCTGCGCAGGAATGAATCCATGAATGCGATGTGGACCCAACGAAGCAGGTCGGGATCGGCGGCGCGGTAGTTGCGGGATTCGCCGGATGAGCTTTCGTATTGGCCTTTCACGCGGTCGTGCATGCGGTTGACGCGCGAGGCCTCGGCCGCGAGTGCTTCGTGGGAAGCGAAGGTCGTGATCGTGAGCCAGCGGATCGTGCCGGCGAGTCGGCCGAGAGGGTCATCCTTGTAGCGCGAGTGGGTGCGAACGCCGGCGAGGCTGCCGGGGTGGAGGGCCTGCATCAGCAATGCGCGCACGCCGCCGACAAGCGTGCCGAGGTCGGCATGCACGACCCATGGCGCATCATTCGGCAGGTAAAGACCGCGGCCTTCGCCCGAAGCAATGGTCTCGAGCCACGGAGGATTACCGCTTGGATCGCCGCAAAGGAGTGCGCGAAACCTGCGGGAGAAAATTTGCTGGAATAGGTTGTTGGGCAAAATGGTAGGTGCGCGCTAGATCCTCACGATCAGGCGAGGATCTGGGCGAGCACATAGGGAAGGATGCCGCCGGAGCGGTAGTAATCCTTTTCCACGGGGGTCTCGATGCGCACGACGACCGGAACATCGAAGGAGGTGCCATCGGCCTTACGCACGCGAAGGGTTGCTTGCTGCTGCGGCTTGAGGTTGTTGTCGATGCCCACGAGGTCGAAGGTCGCATCGGCGAGGTCCTTCACCTTATCGTAATCCGCCTTGTCGACAAAATTGCAAGGAAGCACGCCCATGCCGACGAGGTTCGAGCGATGGATACGCTCGAAAGATTTCGTGATGACCGCTTTCACGCCGAGCAAGTTGGTGCCCTTGGCGGCCCAGTCGCGGCTCGAGCCCATGCCGTAATCCTCGCCGCCGATGATGATCGTCGGGGTGCTTTGATTTTGATAAACTGCGGCCGCGTCGTAGATCGCTTGTGTTTCACCGTTGATCTTGGTGACGCCGCCTTCGGTGCCGGGCACCATGAGGTTTTTGATGCGGACATTGGCGAAGGTGCCGCGGGTCATCACACGGTCATTGCCGCGGCGCGAGCCGTAGGAATTGAAGTCGGCAAACTCCACTTTATTTTCCACGAGGTAGCGTCCGGCTGGGCTGTCCTTCTTGATCGCGCCAGCGGGCGAGATGTGGTCGGTCGTGACCGAGTCGCCGAAGATGCCGAGCGGTCTTGCACCGATGATTTCGGTGATGTCGCGAGGTGTTGGTGTGAAGCCGTCGAAGAACGGTGGCTCTTGGATGTAGGTCGAGTTGCGATCCCACTCGTAGACATTGCCGGTGGAGGATTTGATTTCGTTCCACTTCGGATTTTGGTCGGCAAAGCCGGTGTAGAGGCGTTGGAACACATCCGGTTTGAGCGACGAGTTCATGGCCGCTTCGATTTCGGCGGAGCTTGGCCAGATGTCGTGGAGGAAAACCGGCTGACCGTCGGAGCCGAAACCGAGAGGTTCTTTTTCCATGTCGATATCGACCGTGCCAGCGATCGCGAAGGCGACGACGAGCGGTGGTGACATCAGGAAATTGGCTTTGATCGATTGGTGAACGCGGGCCTCGAAGTTGCGGTTACCCGAGAGCACCGATGCGGCGATGATGTCTTCCGATTTTACCACCTCCTCGATGCCGGCATCGAGTGGGCCCGAGTTGCCGATGCAGGTCGTGCAACCGTAGCCGACCGTTTGGAAGCCGAGCTTGTCGAGTTCTGCCTGGAGACCGGTTTTGTTGAGGTAATCGGTGACGACGCGTGAGCCTGGGCCAAGTGAAGTCTTCACGGATGGTTTTACCGTGAGGCCTTTCGCGTTCGCCTTCTTGGCGAGCAGACCCGCGGCGAGCATCACGCTTGGGTTCGAGGTGTTGGTGCAGGATGTGATTGCGGCGATGAGCACCGAACCGTGGGTGATCGTGTCCTTGATGCCGCCTTTGCTGTCGACACTGACTTCCCAAAGCGGGTAGGCAGGGGTATCGCTGTTTTCGGTGACGACACCGACTTCGGCGCCGAGCGCACGTGCGGCGCCAGTGGCATCATCGGGCATGCTGTCGAGCGTGGCAGGAAGTTTAAGTGGTTCGGCGGATCCGGCGGCGGGTTGTTTATTGTAACCATCGGGCGCAGGACCGGTGAGCAGCGAGGCCCACTTTGATTTGAGTGAATCGAGCTCGATGCGGTCTTGCGGGCGCTTTGGTCCGGCGACGCCGGGCTTGACCTTGGAGAGATCGATTTCGACCACTTGGGAAAATTCGAGTGCGTCCTTTTCGGTTGGGATGCCCCAGAGCCCTTGAGCCTTGTAGTAATTTTCGACGGTTTTGCAGAGTTCGGGCGAGCGTCCGGTACCGGCGAGGTAGCCGGTGGTGATTTCGTCGATCCCGAAGAAGCCCATCGTCGCGCCGTATTCCGGGGCCATGTTGGCGATGGTTGCGCGGTCGGGCAGCGAGAGGGCTTTGGCGCCGGGTCCGTAGAACTCGACAAATTTTCCGACGACTTTCGTTTTGCGAAGGATCTCGGTGACGAGCAGAACAAGGTCGGTGGCAGTAACGCCGGTCGCGAGTTCGCCGGTGAGGTGGACGCCGACGACTTCGGGGACAAGGAAAGTGACTGGTTGGCCGAGCATGCCAGCTTCCGCTTCGATGCCGCCGACGCCCCAGCCGACGACGCCGAGACCATTGATCATCGTCGTGTGCGAATCGGTGCCGACGAGTGTGTCGGGGTAGAAGACGCCATCTTTTTCGAGCACGCATTTGGCGAGGTGCTCGAGGTTCACTTGGTGGACGATGCCGATGCCGGGTGGCACGACTTTGAAGGTATCGAATGCTTGCTCGCCCCATTTCAGGAACTCGTAGCGTTCGCGGTTGCGGTGGAACTCGAGGTCGAGGTTGCGGTTGAGCGAGTCGCCGGTGCCTGCATAGTCCACCTGCACCGAGTGGTCGACGACGAGGTCGACCGGTACGAGCGGTTCGATCATTTTCGCATCACGGCCCATGCCGTGGACAGCTGAGCGCATGGCGGCGAGATCGACCAGAAGCGGCACGCCGGTGAAGTCTTGAAGAACGATGCGTGCGACCACGAAGGGGATCTCATAGTCGCCCGGATTTTTCGCGTTGTAAGCAGCGAGGTTGGCGATGTCCTTGTCGCTGACCTTGAGTCCGTCGTTGTTACGAAGCAGTGATTCCAATACGATGCGGATTGAAACCGGCAGGCGGGAAAGGTTAGAAAATCCGTGTTCGGCGAGAGCGGGCAGCGAATGGAATTTGCCCTCGGCTCCGGTGCCGGTGGTGAATGTGCGGAGTGTGTTCATGATGCTGTGAGGATTGCGCTGTAGTGGCGATCGTGCCATGTGGGGCACGGAGCTGACGGGCGGAGGCTAGCGGCAGGTCGGGATTTGTCAAAATCGTTTGATTGGCGTTTGCATCTGGCTGCGTCACGGTTTTTTTGGTCGGGAATTTGGTATTTTCCAAGATTCGGGCTTGCATCGGCGGTGGCGGTTCTATTGACTCCCCCATGGCGGATATTTCACTCGGATTGTCATTTGATGATGTCTTGCTGGTGCCGGCCCTTAGCTCGGTTTTGCCAGGAGAAGCGGATCTTTCGACTTTGCTTGCGGAGGGGATTCCTTTGTCCCTTCCGGTGGTTTCGGCGGCAATGGACACGGTTTCAGAGCATGATCTTGCGATTGCCTTGGCTCGCGAGGGCGGCATGGGAGTGATTCACCGGGCCTGCCCGATCGACGAGCAAATCGTGATGGTTTCACGGGTCAAGCGTTCGGAAAACGCGGTGATCCTCAAGCCGCACACCGTGCGCAAGGAGGACACCGTCGACCATGTGCGCGAAATCATGGCGAAGAACGGATTTTCAGGGTTCCCGGTCATTGATGCAGAGGGCCACCTTGAAGGCATGGTCACTGGTCGCGACGTGCGCTACTTGGATCGCACTGATGCGACGGTCGCCGATGTGATGACGCCCAAAGAGCGGTTGATTACCGCGCCGCCGACCACCAGCTTGGAAGAGGCGCGGAGGATTTTGTATCAGAATCGTATTGAGAAACTTCCGCTTGTTGATGCGAATGGAAAACTCGCGGGACTGATCACTGGTTCGGACATCGAGAAGCGCGTCACCTTTACCCAAGCGGCAAAAGACGCCAATGGTCGCCTGCGTTGTGGTGCGGCGGTGGGTGTGGGCCCGGATTGCATTGATCGTGGCAAGGCGCTGATCGAGGCCGGTGCGGATGCATTGTTCATTGATGCGGCGACGGGTCACACGCGTCATGTCATGGGAGTGATTGAAAAACTTCGGAGTCTTTCGGCCGTGCCGGTCGTGGCGGGCAATGTTGTGACCGAGCAGGGTGCTCGCGATTTGGTGAAAGCGGGTGCAAATGCGATCAAGGTTGGCGTTGGCCCCGGTTCAATTTGCACGACGCGTGTGATTTCCGGTGTGGGCATGCCGCAATTCACGGCAATCCGCAATGTGGCCGATCACTGTCGCGAGAATGGTGTGAAGGTCATCGCCGATGGTGGCATTCGTTATTCTGGCGACATCGTTAAGGCACTGGCAGCGGGTGCGGACTTGGTGATGCTTGGATCGCTGCTTGCGGGCACGCGTGAGAGCCCGGGCCAGACGGTTCATTTCCAAGGTCGTCGATTCAAAACCTATCGTGGTATGGGATCGATTGGTGCGATGCAAAAAGGCGCGGGCGATCGCTATGGTCAGAACAGCTCGGGCAAGCTCGTTGCCGAGGGAGTCGAGGGACGCGTGCCATACAAGGGTCCGCTCTCGGATGTCATTTTCCAACTCATGGGCGGGCTCAAATCCGGCATGGGATATGTCGGGGCTTCAAACTTGAGTGAGCTTCGCGAACGCGCGCAGTTCACGCGTATCACTGCAGGTGGTCTCCGCGAGAGCCATGTGCATGACATCGTCATCACCGAAGAACCAACGAACTATCAGCCGATCGGTTGATAGTTGATCTTAAAATTTTAACACACATTTCATTTATATTTCGATGCACGACAGCGACCATGTGGCAGTGATAGATTTTGGTTCCCAGTACACGCAGCTCATTGTGCGGCGGGTACGGGAACTGGGTTTTTTCGCGAAACTTTATGCGATTGAGGATTTTCCCGAGATCGGAAAACCCGGGGCGATCATCCTTTCGGGCGGGCCAAAGAGCACCAGCGAGGCTGATGCGCCGGATCTGGATTTCGAAGCACTCAAAGCCTTCGGGGTGCCGGTGCTAGGTGTTTGCTATGGCATGCAATTGCTCAACATCAAGTTTGGCGGAACGGTTGAAGCCAGCAACCGACGTGAGTATGGTCCGGCCAATCTTTTTCCCAGCGAATGTAAAGGGCTGTACGAAGGGATTTCCAGTTCTTCGCAGGTTTGGATGAGCCATTCCGACACCGTCAAGGTGCTGCCCGATGGTGCGAAGGTGCTTGCGACCAATCAACATGGAACGCCGGTTTCGCTACAATGGCATGACAGGTTTTTTGGCATCCAGTTTCACCCGGAGGTGACTCATAGCCACGAGGGCTTGCGAATCCTCCACAATTTCCTGCTCAACGCAAAAAATCTGCTGCCGTTTCGGATCGATGACTTCAAGCGTGAGATCATCGACGGCATTCGAGAAAAGGTTGGCAACAAACAGATCGTATGCGGCGTTTCCGGTGGTGTCGACAGCACGGTGCTGGCGGTGCTATTGCACGAAGCCGGGGCCAACATCCGCGCAATTTTTGTCGATCACGGCTTGATGCGCAAAGACGAGGGCGAGGAGGTTCGCAACAACTTCCACCGCATGGGCGTGCCGATCGAGACGGTCGATTGTTCCGAGCGTTTCATGACGGCGCTGGATGGCGTCGATGATCCGGAGAAAAAGCGTGTGATCATTGGGAACCTGTTCATCGATGTGTTTTGGGACGCGGTCGGTGATGCCGAAATGCTCGCTCAAGGAACGCTTTATCCGGATGTCATTGAGAGCGCATCGAACGCTCGATCGAAGGCCTCGAAGATCAAGACCCACCACAACCGTGTTGACCGAATTCTTGAACTGCAGGCACAAGGCAAGGTGCTTGAGCCGCTTGCGGAGCTCTTCAAGGATGAGGTTCGTGCGCTCGGTGCTTCCTTGGGAATCCCGCACGACATTTTGCATCGTCATCCATTTCCCGGTCCGGGTCTTGCGGTGCGCTGCCCGGGCGTGATCACCGAGGATCGTCTGCGGATCATCCGCGAGTGCGACGCTATTTTCATCGGCAAGCTCAAGGAGCACGGCTGGTACGAACGCGTGTGGCAGGCTTATGCCGGCTTGATCCCCGTGAAAACCGTCGGGGTCAAGGGCGACGAACGCAGCTACGAGTGGGCGATATCACTGCGTGCGGTGGTGTCAGAGGATGCCATGACTGCCGACTGGGTCGAGCTCCCGCCGCAATTGCTGCGCGAGACCAGTCATCGCATTCTCAACGAAGTGAAGGGAATCAACCGCGTGCTATACGATATCTCGACCAAGCCGCCAGCAAGTATCGAGTGGGAGTGATTTTTTGGATTTCGCGCCGCTATAAAAAAGCACGACTGTTATGTCGTGCTTTTTTGTTTGTTTAAAAATTGAAGATATTTGCCAGAACGACTTTCCTTATTTCTCTGGACGTTTGTATTTCGCACGGAGGATTTCGATCACCATGGGAAGGAGTGAGAAAGCGATGATGCCGAGGACGACGAGTTCGAAGTTTTTCTTCACGATCGGGATGTTGCCAAAGAACCAACCGGCGGGGAGGATCGTGACGACCCAGAGGATGGCGCCGATCACATTGAAGAACATGAAGCGTTTGTAATCCATGTTGCCGGTGCCCGCGACGAAGGGGGCGAATGTGCGGATGATCGGAACAAAGCGGGCGATGATGATGGTTTTGCCGCCGTAGCGTTGGTAGAATTCGTTGGTTTTTTCGATGTGCGATGGCTTCACAATTTTCGGGAAGGTCCGCATCATCCAAGAGCCAAATTTTTTTCCGATCCAGTAGTTCACTGTGTCGCCGATGATCGCAGCAACGAGGATGATGAGGCCGGCGAGCCAGATGTTGAGCCCGGACAAGGGGTCGGCTGCCATGGCGCCGACGGCGAAAAGCAGTGAATCGCCGGGCAGGAAGGGGGTGATGACGAGGCCAGTCTCGCAAAAGATGATGAGAAAGAGGAGCCCGTAGACCAGCGAACCGTAGGTGCTGGTGAAGGTCGTGAGGTGCTCCTGGATGTGGAGGATGAAGTCGATCGTTTCTTTCATGGCTTAGCTGGATTCGGGGCGAGGGTCGCGATTGAGAAGATCGTGCATCGCGGTCGCGGCCTGTTTGTTTTCGTAGAGGACCGAATAAACCGCGTCGAGGATGGGAGTGCGGACGCCAGCCTTGCGGGCGGCGCCATGGATGGAGAGCGTGTTGGGCACGCCTTCGGCGACCATGCCGAGGGATTGAACGGCTTGATCGAGCGATTGGCCTTTGCCAAGGGCGAGGCCAACGCGGTGGTTGCGCGAGTGCTCAGAGAAGCAGGTGACGATTAGGTCGCCGACGCCGGAGAGGCCTGCAAATGTTTCGGGGTTGCCGCCAAGGGCGGTGCCGAGTCGAGTCATCTCAGCGAGGGCGCGGGTGACGAGAGCGGCGACCGCGTTATCGCCAAGGCCGAGGCCATGGGCCATGCCAGCGGCAATCGCGTAAACATTTTTTACCGCGCCGCCGATTTCAGCACCGGCAATGTCGGTGCTGGTGTAGGAGCGAAAGTGCGGGAGGGTGAAGAGTTGTTGGAGTTCGGAGGCAAGCTGAGCGTCTTCCGAAGCGATGACTGCGCAGGTTACGAGATCATTGGCGATCTCCTCTGCGTGGTTGGGTCCAGTGAGTACGGCGATTGGGTTGTGGGGAAAAATTTCGCGCAGGATTTCGCTCATGCGCTCGCCGGTGTTGCGCTCGATGCCTTTCGCACAGGTGAGCAATGGCACATCGTTGGAAATTCCAGCGGCCTTGAGTTTTTCCGCCTCACTGCGAATCGCGAGGGTCGGCACGGCAAAGATGACGAGCGGATGGCTGATCGCTTCGCGGTGGTCGGTGGTGGCGCGGACGTGCGAGGCCAGCTGAACCTCGGTGAGGTACTTTGGATTGCGGTGATCACGGTTGATGCCTTCGGCGCATGATGGCTCGTTGGAGACGAGAACGATCGATTCAAGCTTTGGCGTGAGAAGTTTTGCCAAAGAGGTGCCCAGAGAGCCCGCGCCGAGAATGGCGGCCGATGTGATGGAGTGAATGGCCATGGATGCGTTGAATGGACGGTGCGCAGTATTTTGTCTTAAGCGGATTTTTTACCAAAGCGGTGTTCGGTGCCATCCATGAGTCGCCGGAAATTCACGCGATGTTTCCACACGGCGAGAATTGCGATGACGATGGTGAACGCGAGCAATGGTTTGTTCCATGTGCCGTCCTGGATGCGGCCATGATGCCATGATCCCCAGAGCGTGAGAAAGGGCAGCGATACTGCTGCGCCGACGCTGGCGACAGAGACATAGCGCGTGGTGATGAATAGTAGGCCCCAGATTGCGAGTAAGATAATTACTGCAAAGGGCATCAGCGCGAGCAGAACGCCTCCGGATGTGGCGATGCCCTTGCCGCCCTTGAAGTTTACCCATGGCGAATAATTGTGACCGAGCACCGCGCAGAGGGCGGCGATGACATGGGTGATTTGGGCCTTCATGGCCGAAGCGGCGGGTAATTCCATGACCCATGATTCTGGCAATCCAAGCGGGATGCCCGGTGCTCGGCCTGCGATCTGGATGAAGTTGATGGCGAGTACCACTGGGATGAAACCTTTCAACACATCGAGCAAGAGGCAGGCGTAGCCGTATTTTTTGCCAACGACTCGCAGCACATTGGTAGCGCCGATGTTGCCGGATCCGTGCTCGCGGATGTTGATGCCTTTGGCTTTGGAAATGATCAGCCCGAAGGGTATCGAGCCGAGCAGGAAGGCGAGAATAGGGCAGAACCAGAGTTGCATCAAGGTGGGTGAGGCGGATGAATCGAAGGGTAGCCTAGCGGAGCATGAGTGCTTATTCGAGCGTGGCGCTGAGGATCGTGACGGCGGTGTTGGGCACATCTTCGGCGGGCATTTCGATGGCATCGCCGGTGGCCGGGTGGAGCATTTTCATTTTGCCGATGCCAGTTGCTGAGGACTTGATCTTGTCGACCACCTCCATGCCTTCGACGACCGATCCGAAGACCGCGTAGCCACCGTTGCTTGGGTAGTCTAGCATCGCGTTGTTTTGAACGTTGATAAAAAATTGGGCTTTCGCGCTGTTGGGGTCGTTGGTGCGGGCCATGGCGATCGTCCCTCGGGTGTTTTTAAGTCCGTTTTTGCCTTCGTTGATAATGGGCTTGCCGGCTGGTTTCTCGACGAGGGCGCCGTCCTTCGATTCAAAGCCACCACCCTGGATCATGAAACCATCGATGACGCGGTGGAAGACTGTGCCGTCGTAGTGTTTCTTTTTCACATAATCGACAAAGTTGGCGACGGTGACCGGGGCTTTGTCTTTGTTGAGTTCGAGAACGATGTCGCCGTGATTGGTCTTGAGGCGGACCTTGGTGGTGGGTTTGACGGTTTTTTCTGCATCGGCGAAAACCGTGAGCGGAGCGAGCAAGGCGAGGAGAAAGGTGATGGTGCGTTTCATCGGGTCGATTTCTAGCTGAGGCCTGAGTGCAGGACAAGGAATGAGTTCCGATGGGGGGCGATGTGGAAATCTTAGGATTATTCGTCTTCGCATGCATGCGCTCCGTGCATTTGGTTAACCATGGGAGGCCCTGAGCTATGGCCAGAATAATTCCCAGAGAAAAGTCGCGTGTCCGCCGGTTCAGGCCGTGAAGGTATCCAGCGCAGGTCTTTCACCTAAATTTGCCTTTGCTTTGCCGTTGGCGTTGAGGTGAGTGAGGCAGTGGTGAACATCCTCTGGGTCGGCATGGATTGCGCTGGCGATTTGTTCGGCTGTTTGTGGCGATGCCGTGAGCTTGGCTGCAACATGCTTGAGTGTGTCGAGAAAGACTCCTGCGGCTTTTTTGCCTGCTTCCACACCGGGTTGATGATAGGCGTTGATGTTGACCAACGAGGCGTAGAACGAGACCGCGCGTTCGAAGAGTGCGATGAGCAACCCGAGGTGAAAGGGGGTGACTTCCGGGATTGAGATCGTGTGCGACTTACGGCCGGATTCATGCAGTGCCTTTCGCGTTCCGCGCAGAAAACCTTGGAGGTAATCGGCAGATGTAGTGCTGGGCTCGACTTCGATGCTCTGGCCATCGCGGCCTTTACGAACTTCGATGAATGTGGCGAAAAAATTATTCACGCCGTCGCGCAATTGTTGGACATAGGCGTGTTGATCGGTGGATCCCTTGTTGCCATAGACCGCGATGCCTTGGTTTACCACCTTGCCATCGAGGTCGAGTTCTTTGCCAAGCGACTCCATGACGAGTTGCTGAAGGTATTTGGAAAACAGCACGAGCGAGTCCTTGTAAGGAAGGACGACCATGTCTTTTTCGCCTTTGCCATTGGTTGCGTGATGCCACGCGAGGGCCAACTGCATCGAGGCATTTGACATCACATCGGTCTTGCGTGTTTCCGCATCCATGGCGGCGGCGCCCGCGAGCAGATCATCGATATTGATGCCTTGAAGTGCTGCGGGCACGAGACCGACCGTGGATAGTAGTGAGGTGCGCCCACCGACCCAGTCTTCCATGGGAAAAGTGGTGATGAACTTCTCTTCGGTCGCGTATTGGTGGAGCTTTGAATCGGTGCCGGTGACAGCAATCGAGTGTTTTCCAAAATTGAGTCCGGCAGCCTTCCATGCCGCTGCCGCTTCGAGCATGCCGTTGCGAGTTTCGGGGGTGCCGCCGGATTTTGAAATCACCAGCACGAGTGTATGGGCTAGGCCAGATGGTTTGAGTTTTTCTAGGACCGCGTCGAAGCCCGCTGGATCGGTGTTATCGAAGAAAAAGATGGGCAGTTTGGCGTGGTTGCCGAGGGCTTCGGCGACGAGTTGCGGGCCGAGGGCGGAGCCGCCGATGCCGATGAGGAGAAGTTGTTTGAAGCGTGGGCCGGTGGGTGTGGCAATTTCGCTCGAGTGGATTTTTGAGGCGAATTTTTTCAGCTCGGCAAGTGGTTTGGTGATCGCATCGCGCAGTTCGGGTGTGGGTGCGAGATCGGCATTGCGCAGCCAATAGTGGCCGACGCGGCGGTTTTCATCGGGGTTGGCAATGGCGCCGGCTTCGAGTGACTTCATGTCATCGAAGGCCTTGTTGATTTTCGGCATCATCTTGGAGATGAAGTCGGGAGAGATATCCATCAACGAGAGATCAAGGGAGAACCCGAGATGAGGGAGGCGCAGCAGCGATTGATTGTAGGATAGCCAAGACATCGTGTGAGAGGGATTAGGCTTTTGATTGTTCGAGCATGCGGAGCAGCGGTGCTTCAGCGCGTTTGCGGATGGATTCCTCCATTTCGACTCGAGGCGAAAGGTTGGCGAGGCAGTCGCGAAGTTTTTGGAGGGTGTTCATTTTCATGTAGTGGCATTCGGCGCAGGCGCAGCGGTCGGTTGGACCTGGGATGAGGTTTTTGTCGGGGCACTCTTTGCGCAGGCGGTGAAGCATGCCGCTTTCGGTGACCACGATGATGTTTTTGACCGGCGCGTTTTTGCAGTAGTCGACCATTTTTTCCGTCGAGCAGACTTCATCGGCGAGGAGCCTGACCGCTTGGGGGCACTCTGGGTGAGCGACAACGAGGGCATCGGGATACTCCGATTTGATGCGTTGGATCGATTCGCGGGTGAACTCGACATGGACATAACAGTTGCCTTTCCAGAGGTCCATTTTGCGGCCGGTTTGTTCTATGACCCAAGCGCCGAGGTTTTCATCGGGTACGAAAAGGATGGGTCGGTCCTTCGGTGCTTGATTGACGATTTTCACCGCGTTGCCTGAGGTGCAGATCACATCGCAGAGTGCTTTCACCGCGCCGGAGCAATTGATGTAGGCGATGACATAATAGTTCTTTTCCTTGTTGGCGCTGATGAATGCTTCGAGTTGCTCGGCTGGGCATGATTGCTCGAGCGAGCAGCCTGCATCCTTGTCGGGGAGCACGACAATTTTCTCCGGGTTCACGATCTTGGCAGTTTCGGCCATGAAGTGAACGCCGCAGAATGCGATCACATCGGCGTTGGTTTCCTTGGCATGGTATGCGAGGCCGAGTGAGTCGCCGACGTAATCCGCTACATCCTGGATCTCCGCCGATTGGTAGTTGTGGGCGAGGATGACCGCGTTGCGCGATTTTTTGAGGTCGAGAATTTCCTGTTTGAGATCGAGTGAGGTCATCGGTATACTGGCATGCTTTGTGTTTCGTTGGCTTGGGTGGAATCGCCATTAATGATTTCCACGGTGCCGAAATGGTGGGCGCCGGATTTTACCACGAGAGAGCTTGTGCGGACAAGTCCGTGAAATTGCGCGCGCTTTTCGAGTGATACCGTACCGGAGCAGGTGAGTTGCCCACGCACATTGCCATTGATGCAGGCGGACTCCGCGATGACGGAGCTGAGAAATTCGACACGTGAGCCCTTTTCGACAAGGAGTCGGCGGCAGTGGATGGGGTGGTTGAATTTCGCGTGTGATCGGATCACCAAGTCGCCGGTGCAGTGAATGGGGCAATGAACACTGCCCATTACGATGAGGTCATGGCAATCGAGGCTGGCGGCATTGAAGTTGCCGTTTTTGCGAATTGTCACATTGCCGCAGGTTTTGATGCTGCGATCGCAAAGCGTGTTGATTTCGTGATCGAGCAGGCTGAGGTAGCTGCAGCATTTCGGGCACTGGCTCGATTGGGAGTCGCCGGCTACCTTGAAGTGGTGCTGGCAGGCGAAGCAGGTGAGTTCGCGCGGTGGGGATGGAGGGTTGAGAAATTGCAGCAGGATTTCCCTAAAGCTAGGTTTGGGAGGTGCTGGTGCAGTCGCTTCGAGTGTCTTGCGCGGTGTTTCCGGCGGCTCTTCCTGCGGTGATTTTGCGATGCGCGCGGTGGTGGTTTGCCGGGCGACGCCCTTGCCGTTGGTCACGCTGATGCCAGACCTGCAATTACGGCATTGGGTCGAGACCACCATCGCTGGCTCCTGCTGGGAGTGCCCGCATTCCGGGCATTCGATGCGGATGCGATGGCGCTGAGGCTCATCGGCCATTGCGTCTGGTGCAGGTGTTGAGAGGGCTCAAGATCAGGAGATGGTACCGGCGAGAGTGCCTTGTTTGGGCAACTCGCTGGCGGCAGCCACGGATTTCGATGCGGCAGGTGACGCAGTTTGGGCGGCGCCTTGGGCAGGGGTGCCCACGGTGGATTTGCCAACGAAGATTGCGCCGGCTTCGATCGAAAGGGTTTTGGCCTTGATGTCGCCAACCACTTCCGCGCTTGCCTTCAATTCGACGCGATCGCTTGCAGTAAGATTTCCATGAACCTTGCCGTAGACGATGATGGTGGCCGTGCTGATCTCCGCCTTGATGCGGGCGTTTTCACCGATGGTGAGATTTCCATCGGAGGATATGTTGCCTTCTATTTTCCCGTCGATCACGAGGTCATTGGTGAATTTCACCGAGCCTTTGATTTCGACATCGGAGGACAGCACATTTCGCGATGCTTGGGGTGAGTTGCTGCGAGGGCTTGCAGATTGCGAGCTGTAGCTGGAGGACTGCGATGTAAAGGATGCGGATGCGATGGGGTTGGTGGAGTCGTTTGGGCGACTGTCCGCATTCGTAATGGTGGAGCGGGTGGTTTCTCCCTGATCTTGGCCGATGACTTTTTTGAACATATGTTTGGGATGCTTAAATTGAAGGTTGTTGTACGACTCGACTATGTTGGAAGAGGCGATTTTCTCCAGTCTTAATTTTTCTTTTTAGTGGGTTTGCTGGGGCTTTTTGCGGGAGCGGGCGCGGGAGTCGGTGTGGGGCTGGGGGGCGCTGGTTGAGCCACGGCTTCTTTCTTGGGTTCGGGTGCCGGGGGCTGGACTTCCACGGGTGGTTTGGCTTTCACCGATTTGAGGCGTTCGTTTGCGAGATCGATGAATCTGCTTTCTGGAAAATCGGATTTGACCTGGTTGAAGTAGGATTCGGCTTTTGCGGTGTCGCCGCCGATCTTGGCGATGTCGCCGAGGCAGATCAACGCGTAGGGGGCGATGTATCGGGCCGATGGGTCATTGACGATTTGTTGGAAGATTGTGGATGCTTCGGCGTTTTTTCCTTGGGACATCAAGCATGCACCGAGTTTGGCACTGGCTGTGGCCCGCGCCGGATGGTCATTTTGGGTGGCGATGAAATCTTGAAGGGTTTTGATTGCTACATCCGTTTTGTTTTCTCCGACTTGCATGTCAGCGAGAAGCAATTTCGCTGATGCAGCGGCCTTGGTGTTGGCGTGGTTGCTGATCACATCCTGCAATGTGGAGGTAGTTGTTGCCTTGCTTAGAGCCACACCTGCGCTGTGCTCCCGGCTTTTTTCCACGCCGCGGATGACGATGTAAACGGCACTGGCAGCAACCGCGACGGCGAACAGGATGGCGAGCGTCTTCTGATTGTTGTCGAGAAACTGCTCGAACTTGCTAGGGCCAAGATTGATTTCCGCGAGCGGCGCGACAGAGGGAGTGGTGTCTTCGGGCATGGAGTGACCTTGTGGATGGTTCGTTGAGGTGATCAAAGCGGCCAGGCGGGGGGATATCAATGCGGAAGTCTGCAGAGACTGGGATTTTCCGCGAATGAGATGTCAGCCGTATTTTTCATGGTCAGCCCAAACCATGGTCGTTAGGCTCGCGGCCATGGGTGAGCGCTTGTATGTTGTAGCGGGCGAGCTGAGCGGCGATGCGCATGGCGCGGGGCTTTTGCGAGAGTTGTTGGCGTTGCGGCCAGGGCTTGAGCTGTGTGGCGCGGGTGGCCCGGAGATGGTGAAAGTCGCGGGCGAAGGGATTAACGATTGGGTGGAGGATGCTGCGGTGATGGGCGTGTGGGAGGTGTTGAAAAAGTACGGATGGTTTCGTGAGTGTTTCGCAAAAATGATGCATGAGCTGCGGGAATTTGGCCCGGCCGTCCTTTTGCTCATCGATTACCCGGGTTTCAATTTGCGTTTTGCCGAGGCAGTGAGGCGGGAATTTCCCGGGATACGGATCATCCAATACATCAGCCCGAAGGTGTGGGCTTGGAACAAGCGGCGGATTCCAAAAATGGCGAGGATCCTCGACGAGGTGCTTTGTTTGTTTCCGTTCGAGGTGGCGATCTTTGAAGCTGCCGGGCTTAAGGCTAGCTTTGTGGGCAATCCTTTGGTGGATCAGCTTCAGGGAGTGCTTGCGGCGAACATTGCTAGGGATTCCACACTGGTCGGATTGTTTCCTGGGAGTCGCGAGCGTGAGGTGGCGCGCTTGTTTCCGATGATGATTGAGGCCGCCGATCGTTTGAGAAACTGTCGCACAGACCTGAATTTCGAGGTGCCTGCGGCGACAGAAAAATTAGCGATAAAGATTCGCGGCATGATCGACCAAGTCGGGGCGGCGGAGTGGATCAAGGTCAGGACTGGCGGTAGTCATGAGTTGATGCGGCAGGCTGGCTGTGGGGTGATTGCCAGTGGCACGGCGACGCTTGAGGCAGCCTGTTTGGGCATTCCGTACTGTCTTGTGTACCGGGTCGCGCCCTTGACCTATTTTTTGGCCAAATTACTGGTGAAAATTGAGTTCATTGGCTTGGTCAACATCATCGCCGGCGAACGAGTGGTCGAGGAGTTGGTGCAAGCGGATGCCAGCCCTGAGAAGGTCGCAGAGCAGCTCAAGCGCTTGATTGAATCGCCCGAGCTTACCTCAAAAATGCAGACAAGGCTTGCCGGTGTGGCGGCGATGCTGGGAGAGCCGGGCGTGGAGAAGAGGGCTGCCGCACGGGTGGCGCATTGGTTGGAGGCTTGATGTTTGTGTGGTGGTTTCGGTGGTTTTTCCATCGCTTCGGGGTTGCCTTTCGGTGGGGGCAAGGTAAGAAGCGGCGCGATGAAATGCTTTTCCTCCCTGATTCTGGTGATGGCCTGCCTCGTTGGAATTTCCTGCGAGCGTCATGAGTTCGAAGGCCCCAACGGCACCAAGCAGCTTCACAAGCATGGCTCGGGTCATTCCGGCAATCATGCCGAGGAGCACGCCGAAGAGCACAAGGCCGCTCATTGAGTGGTGTCGACTGCTTTGCGGCTGTAGCTGAGGAAACATTCGCCGAGTGCGGATTCCGGCTCGAAGTGCTTGAGCTCGAACATGATGCTGCGAGGCAAATAACCATTGATCTCACCCGTGGCCGTGGCGGCAGTCGATCCGGTGAAGATGGTGTGCGCGGCGAGGGTCGCATGAAATTCGTCGATTGCATCCATTTCCGCGAGTGACCGAATCAGTTCGCCGCCGCCTTCGCAGTGGAGGCTTTGGACGCCGAGTTTAGTTTTTAGATGTTCGAGAAATTTTTCGAGCGATATGTGATGAACCGTGATCTTGTCGGCGAGTACTGGATCTATCGGTGGAGGCTTATTGCCGGTGATCACGAGATGGATCGGGCCGCCGTCGCGATGAAAAATCAGGTGTTTGGGATCGATTGCACGGCCTCGTGAAATCACGCAGCGCAGCGGTGGAGTGGCCTTGTCCGAGCAAGTAAGTGTCATGCGGTCGGCGATGAACGTGCCCATGCCGACGAGCAGGGCGTCGGCGGACTGGCGCAATTCCATGAGGCGGGCATGGTCTTTTTTTGAGGTCCAGCCCGAGGGTCTGCGGTCGGCCGAGGTGATTTTGCCATCGGCGGAGATGGCGAGGTTCGTAGAGATCCGCGGGCGTTGCATCGTTGGGATTAGGGCCATTTTCCATGATTTACGCAAGACGTGATGGGCTTTGGTGGACAAACTTGCGCTTGCCAAAGCGGCGGGCGCTGTTCATGGCGTGAGCGTTTCCCCAACCCACCATGACTCTTGAAATTGCACTGACTCTGGCTGTCATCGCGCTAACGCTAGTTGCGTTTATTCGCGAATGGGCGGCGCCGGATGTTCTGGCTTTGTCGATTTTGTGTTTGGTCGTGGCGCTTGGATTAGTGGATGCCACCAAGATGGTGGAGGTTTTCAAGAATGAGGCGCCGTTGACGATCGCATGTTTGTTTGTAATCGGTGGCGCGCTCGAAAAGTCGGGTGCGGTTGACCGCATCGGGATGTTGTTGCGTGATCGGTTGTCGGGAAACACCCGCACGGCGATTTTGGCATTTTCGGCAGTGTCCGCATTTTTCAGCGCGTGGATGAACAACACCGCGATCGTGGCGATTCTCCTTCCGGTGACGCTGGGCTTCGCGAGGTCGAAGGACATTGCGGCCTCGAGGCTGCTGATGCCGCTTTCTTACGCGTCGATTCTTGGTGGTTGCTGTACGCTGATTGGTACCTCGACCAACCTGTTGGTGAATGGCGCGCTGCGAGACCTTAAGGTTGAGCCGATGTCGATGTTCGAGCTTGCGCCGCTTGGAATTCCTCTGGCTATTGCGGGTATTGCTTATCTGACCGTTTTTGGGCCCAAGCTCATCCCTGCGCGCTCATCGATCACTGGCAGTCTGGACATCGAATCCCGGACAACGCCGCTTTACCATTTGCTCGTTGGCCGTAATTCCGACATGATTGGCAAACCGCTTTTCCAGACGCTTTTGGCCAATCGCGCCGAGGGTATCCACATCATGGAGGTGCGGCGCAGCGGTGCGCGTGTCATGCAACCGTTGTCAGAAATTGTGGTGGAGAAAAACGACCGCTTCTTGGTCGCGCTTCACCGCCGTCGCGGTGGTCTGGCCAAGGCCGAGGCCTTGTTTGCGTCGATTGGTGCCGAGCTTCTTTCGACGGTCGATGGAATTGTTTCCGAGCTCGTCATCCGCGATGACTCCTCGCTCATTGGAGTTTCGCTCGCCGAGTCGGACTTCCGCCAGCAATACAACAGCGTGGTGCTTGCGGTGCACCGCAATGGTCAGAACATCACTGATCGCATTGCGACCCTCGACCTGGAGGTGGGCGATACTCTTTTGGTGATCACCGCCAAGAACAACCTCGACGCGCTTGAGGCGACGAGGGATTTCGTGATGACCGACAAGGCCGAGACGCATGCGCCTGTGGTCGAGCGCCATCACAAGCGTTCGCACATGTTTCTTTCAGCCGGTGTCCTAATCGGAGTGGTGCTGGTGGCGACGCTAAGCGACGTGCTCGGTCGGCTTTACCCGTGGGTTCCGCGCATCCCGATTCACTATGCGGCGATGGTTGGGGCTTTGTTCCTGTTGTGGATGAAGGTCATGACGCCGCGCGAGGCGCATGCGAGCATCGACTGGCAGGTCTTGCTGATGTTGTACGGATTGCTTGGGCTCGGGATGGCGATGCAGAACACTGGCACGGCGGTGTGGCTGGCCAAGGGTTTGGTCAATATGGCCGAGCATCTTGTTGCGCCGGAAAACCTGCCGATCGTGATGCTTTGGCTGGTTTTTTTGCTCACCCTTTTACTCACCGAAGTTTTATCCAACAATGCCACTGCAGTGATGATGATTCCGATCGTTGTGACCTTGGCGGGAGAGTTGGATGTCAGCGCTCGGCCATTCATCATGGCGGTGACCGTTGCCGCATCGACCGCATTCGCGTTGCCGATGGGTTATCAGACACACATGATGGTCTACGGTCCGGGCGGCTACCGTTTTGTCGACTTCCTGAAGGTCGGTATTCCGCTCAATCTGATTTGTTGGATCGTATCCTGTTTGTTGATCCCTGTGGTCTGGCCGTTTTGACCAGAGCGTCGCTGATCAGACCGTAACATCGACGCTGAGGTCGCCGCCGAGATTTTCGATCGCGGTGGTGATATTGGCGATGGCGACGGATTCCGGTATCGAGATGGTACCTGTGGCACGGAACATCGGGTGGCCGCTCATTGGGGCGCTCTCGAGGTTGGTTGCTAGTTCCTCGATATTGCCGCCGGCGATGGCCACGGCGGCCGTGAGCTCACGAACAATGCCAGGGCGGTCATTGCCGACGACTTCCACTGCGATTGTTCGGTGGGGGCGGGGTGGTTCGTTGGATTCGCGAGCGGCTTGTACGATGAGGCTTGCATGGGCCGGGTCGCCGCTTGGGCATTGAAGCTCGTGCAGCAGAGCGTCGACATGCTCCTGGGGGCACTCGACACGCACGATGCCGGCAAATTGCCCCGCGAGTCGGGTCATGCGGCATTCGAGCCAATTTCCGCTGTGGCGGGCGACGGTTTCGGCGAGTGAATTCACAAGGCCGGGCCGATCGCTGCCGAGGATCGTCATGATGATGTAAGTGCGCATGGAGGCGATCAAAGCATGGTGACGGGGTTTTGCGAGATGGAAATGGCGTGGCTGCGTGGGTGGTGAGGATTTTGCCCTTTGCCGAGTGTGTTGTTGAGGTGAGAAAATTTCACAAACCCCTTGCGAAGTCGGTGGTTTTGGGTGCTTACTCCTGCGGCAATTCATGAGCATAAGCACCCACGAAATCGAGGCCCCGGACACTATGGCACGTGCTGCGCAGGCTGTTGAAGGTTATCATGCCGAGACGGACGATCTCGTTGGCGAACGGATGGTTCTCAACATGGGGCCATCGCATCCTGCGACGCACGGGGTATTGCGCTTGGTGCTCGAGCTTGATGGCGAGGTCATCGCCAAGGCAGATCCCGATGTGGGCTTTCTTCATCGCGGCGATGAGAAGATCGCCGAGAACATGCACTACAACCAGTTTGTGCCGTACACCGATCGCTTGGATTACCTTGCGCCGTTGGCGAACAATGTGGCGTATGCGTTGGCGGTCGAAAAACTGATGGGCTGGACGCTGCCGCCGCGGGGTCAGGCCCTGCGGGTGCTTTGCTGCGAGTTGGCACGCATTTCCTCCCACATGCTGGGCATTGGCGTCTGCGCAATGGATGTCGGCGCGATGACGGTTTTCCTCTACACCTTCACTGAACGCGAAAAAGTTTACAACCTGTGCGAACAGCTCACCGGAGCGCGCTTCACCACTTCGTACACGCGTGTTGGCGGTCAGGTACGTGACATGCCCGCAGGTTTTGATGCATCGGTGCGCAAATTCCTTGATGAGTGCGAGATCACCATCGGCGAGGTTTCCAAGCTACTCGACCGCAACAAGATCTTCCTCGATCGCATGGTCGACATCGGCACCATCACCAAGGAGTCGGCGGTTGCTTGGGGGATGACCGGACCCAACCTGCGCGCCTCGGGCGTCGCCCGCGATCTTCGCAAGGACAACCCGTATCTTGGATACGAAAACTACGATTTTGACATTCCGGTGATGGATGAGGGCGACTGTCATGCTCGCTATCTGGTGCGCATGGAGGAAATGCGTCAGTCGATCCGCATTTGTCGTCAGGTGCTCGACCGCATGCCAGACGGGCCGGTAAATCTTGCCGATAGCAAGAGCATGCTTCCCGCCAAGGAGCGTGTGATGATGTCGATGGAGGAACTGATCCATCACTTCATTGTTTCCACTCAGGGCATCGATGCGCCGGCTGGAGAGGTTTATTTTGGAGCGGAAAATCCCAAGGGTGAACTCGGTTTTTACATTCACTCCAAGGGTGGGGGAGTTCCCTACCGCCTCAAGATCCGCAGCCCCTCGTTCTGCAACCTTTCCATCGTCTCGAAACTTTTGCCGGGTCACATGGTCTCCGACATTCCGGCGATTCTCGGTTCGCTCGATTTCGTTATGGGCGAGTGCGACCGTTGATCTACCATTTGAATTTTCTGCCGACGCCAACTGCATCATTTCCATGTCCGCCTCATCACTCGAAGAATCCGTTGCCTCGCCTGAGACGCCAGGCAGCCGTTATTTTCCTCCGTTTGCGGTCACGCCTGAGCTTGAGGCCGAGGCTGACGAGCGGATTTCACATTACGCTGCGAGCAAGCGCTCCGCGACATTACCGCTGCTTCACATGGTGCAGCATCATTTCGGATTCATCTCCGCACCGGCGATTGATTGGATTGCCGCCAAGCTCGACCTTGAGCCGATCAAGGTGCTCGAAGTGGTGACCTTTTATCCCGGTTTTCGCCAATCGGCTCCGGGGAAATTTCACATCCGCGTTTGCCGCACATTGTCGTGTGCGATGGGAGGGTCCTACGAACTCATGGAGCGTTTGTGCGAGCTGACCGGCATCGACCGATCGCAGTCCGATTCGCATCATCACCCGATCTCCGTCTCGCCATGCGGGAAGTTTTCAGTCGAGTTCGCCGAGTGCCTTGCCTCGTGCGGCACGGCGCCGGTTTGCATGGTTAACGACGACTTCCATGAGGGCGTTGCGCCTGATAAAGCGGGCGAACTTTTAGGCAAATATGCGGATGGTGGGAAATAATGCTTGTAATAGGTAATGGGTTAGTGCATAAGTTACCACATGAGCGGCAGTGATACCTACAAATTGACCCGTACCAGCATGGCTTTGGATGCATGGACCATTCGTGCTTTGGATGAGTTGAGCAAGCGCATGCACACCTCGAAGGCCGATGTGATTCGTCGTGCAGTTCGTGAAATGAAAGATCGTTCGGACCGCGAAGTTGCGGCTCCGAAGCCCTTGGAGGCCTTGGATTGGCTGCAATCGGGGGGAGGACTCTTGGCTGAGGAGGCCGCCGAGTACCGCACCGCGATGGTAGCTGAGCGCAACGCCAAAAAATATTGGTGGGAACCATGATTCATCTCGATACCAACATCCTGATCGACATCGTCACTGCGCATTCGCCGCAGGTGCCGATGATACGGGATTGGTTATCTGAGGGTAGGGTGCTCACCACCTCTGCTGTGGCATGGTCTGAATTTCTTAATGGCCCGCATTCGCATGCTCAGAAAGACGCGGTGCGCGCCGTTCTTGCGGGTGGCATTCGACCCTTTGATGAGGATCAGGCGGAGATTGCCTCGCGTTTGTTTCACATCACCGGCCGCCGCCGTGGCTCGCATGCCGATTGCATGATTGCCGCAGCGGCACTTGCCAAACGCGAGGTGGTGGCCACCCGCAATGTCAGTGATTTCCAGCGCTTTGTTCCTCACGGTCTCATGCTTGAGGCCATCTCTTCTGTCGATTGATTCATCCAATGATCACATACACCAAACAACCTCACGCCCGCGAGTACCGGCTCATCTTCAAAAATGTCGACCGTGAAGGATGGGATCCATCGATCGAGTGCTACATGCGCGACGGGGGTTATGAAGACTTGCGCAAGGCTATGGCGATGCCGCCAAAGGAGATCATCGAGGAGGTGAAAAAATCCGGCCTTCGCGGCAGAGGTGGTGCAGGTTTCCCGACTGGAATGAAGTGGACTTTCATTCCGCCCAATAACACCAAACCTGTATATCTCATTTGCAACGGCGATGAATCCGAGCCGGGTACTTTCAAGGATCGCTACATCCTTCATCAGGATCCGCATCAGCTCATCGAAGGCATGGTCATCTCGGCTTTCGCGGTTGGCGCGCACACGGCATACATTTACCTGCGAGAGGAATTCCCTGAAGCGGCGCTTATCGTCGAGCGCGCGATCGAAGAGGCGCGCGCGAAAAATTTCGTCGGAAAAAACATACTCGGGTCGGGCTTTGATCTTGAGCTCTATGTTCACCGTGGTGCCGGTGCCTACATCTGCGGTGAGGAAACCGGTCTGATCGAATCGCTCGAAGGCAAGCGCCCGTATCCGCGCATCAAGCCACCTTATTTTCCCGCGGCGCTCGGCCTCTACATGTGCCCGACGATTGTCAACAATGTCGAATCGCTCTGCCATGTGAAGCACATCATCCGCATGGGTGGTGACGAATACGCCAAGCTTGGCGTTGCTCGCAACACGGGCACACGGATTCTCTGCGTGTCGGGCGATGTGAAAAACCCCGGCTATTTCGAAGTCGAGGTTGGCAAGCTTACCATGCGCGAGCTGCTTTACGATGTTTGTGGCGGTCCCAAGGACGGCCGCTCGTTCAAGGCGGTGATTCCCGGTGGTTCTTCTTCGAAGATTTTGCGTTGTGACGAATCCTTCAAATTGAAGAACCCCGATGGCAGTGAGCGTCAGTTGGATTTCTGGGACATTCAACTCGACTTCGATACACTGGCCGCGTGCGGTTCCATGGCCGGCTCAGGCGGAGTGATTGTGCTCGATGACTCACGCAAGATGTCTTGGGTACTTAACAACATCAACGCCTTCTATGCCCACGAATCCTGCGGTCAGTGCACGCCGTGCCGTGAGGGATCGACATGGATGAAAAAAATCTCCGATCGTATCGTGTCGGGTGACGCGGCGCCGAGTGACATTCAAACGCTCGAAAGCGTCGCATATCAAATCGACGGACGCACGATTTGTGCCTTCGGCGAGGCATCTTCATGGCCGGTCGAAGCGATTATCGCCAAGTTCCGGGACGAGTTGGTGGCCGATACCAAGGTTGAAAACGAATCTGTTCCGCACAATCCAGAAGCCGAGGCGCAAAGGCGCTACCTAGCGCACGCTTGATCGCGTGTGAGTCAAGGTCTCTTGAGTGCCTGAGCGATCTGGATTCCATGTTGAGCTAACCATTCATGATGCCTGCGAAACCCAAAGAAGTCGTCGCGTTGGTATTGCGAGTGATGCTTGGGTGCTGGTTTGCGTACAGTGGCGGGTTGAAAATCTTTGGGACTGGATTGGATCGCTTTTTGGCTGATGTGGCGAACTACCGCATGGTCGGTCCTCCGTTGGATGTGTGGGTTGCATACGGTGTGCCATGGCTCGAGTTGACCGCCGGTGTTTGCCTGATGCTTGGCATTTTGCGGCGTGGGGCATTGCTGGCGGTGTTTGGCTTGGTGTTGATTTTTTCCGTGGCGGTCGGTTCGGCATGGATTCGCGGACTCGACATTTCCTGCGGGTGTCATGGCGGCGAGGCACCCATTCGCTATTGGGCCAAAGCCATGGAATTTACTGGATATTTCCTGCTGTTGGCATGGTTATGGCATGTTGAGTCTCATCATGATGGGAGCGACAACGTGGAAAATTCGCGAAACTTGGCTTGATTCCCGCCATTTCGCGGGTAAAACGCCCGCCCCCGATGTCCGATACGAACCGTACGCTCAAAGTTGCGATCCCCAAAGGCAGTCTGCAGGAGCCGACCATCGAGCTTCTCGCCAAGGCTGGCTATGAGGTTTATGTTTCTTCGCGTGGTCTGCGTCCCGGCTCGAATGATCCGGAGCTCGATCTTTACATGATCCGTGCTCAGGAGATTGGGCGTTATCTAGGGCAGGGTTTCATCGATTGCGGCATCACCGGTCACGACTGGGCCTATGAAAATGAAGTGGAGCTATTGGATTTGGCCGAGCTTCCTTATTCGCGTGCCAGTTCGATGCCGACCCGTTGGGTGCTGGTGGTTCCGGAGGATTCGCCAATCCGCAAGCCCGAGGATCTCGAAGGCAAGCGCATCGCCACCGAAGGGGTGGGGATTACCAAGCGTTATCTGCGCGAGCGCGGCATCAATGCCGAGGTTGAATTTTCCTGGGGTGCTACCGAAGTGAAGGTTCCGGATCTCGTCGATGCCATTGTGGATGTGACCGAGACCGGCTCATCGATCAAGGCCAACCGCTTGCGCATCGTTGACACCCTGTTGACGTCTTTTCCGCACTTTTATGCCAATCCCGCTGCGGCGGCCGATCCTTGGAAACGCGAGAAAATGGATCGAATCGCGCTTCTCCTCAAGGCGGCGCTGGGTGCCCGCGGCAAGGTGGGTCTCAAGATGAATTTGCCTTCCGATCGACTCAAGGAGTTGCTCGAAAACCTTCCCTCCCTTCGCCGGCCGACTGTTTCCCAACTCTCCGAGCCAGATTGGGTGGCGGTTGAGACTGTGATTGACGAAATCGTCGTTCGGGACATTATCCCCGAGCTCAAGCGCCTTGGCGCGGAGGGCATCATCGAATACCCGCTCAACAAAATCGTTCCCTGATTTTCTCACCGTAACATAACACCGACAGCAAACGCCATGGGCTCCATCAAGAAACGCCGTAAAACGAAAATCAACAAGCACAAGCGCAAGAAGCGCATGAAGCAGAACCGCCACAAGAAGCGTCTCCGCTACAAGTCCTGATCGCAGGGCTGTTTGTTAAAACTTCAAATGCCAGAAATCCGCCAACGCGGGTTTCTGGCATTTTTTTTGGAGCTGTGTGGTGCCATGAGGCAACAAGAGATTGCGCGGTGGGGTTGGCTGGTGTGACTTGGTTGAGTGAGCTTGCAGGTGGTGGTGGATTTTTCGGTGGTCGATGAGTCGGCCGACTGGCTTGTGGTCGACAAGCCAGCGCCCTTGATTGTGCATCCGGCCAACCGTAAGCCCGAGCCGACATTGCTTGGCGGTATTGAGCGCTTGTTGGCTTTCGAAATGGAAAATGGTGGGAAGCCGGCGATTGTGAACCGCTTGGACCGTGATACAAGCGGCTTGGTCTTGGTGGCCAAGCATACGCTTGCGGCGCGGGGGCTTGGCATGATTTTCGAACGGCGAGAGGTCGAAAAAGAATACCTTGCGATCGTGACAGGTTGGCCGGAAGAGGATGAGTGGGCCAATGTGCAGCCGATCTTGCGCGAGGGTGAGCTTGGGCCCGCCGCGATTTGGGTCAGGCAAGTGGTTCATCCTGGAGGCCGCGAATGCCTCACGCGATTCAAGGTCGAGCATCGATTTGAAATCGACGGGCGGCGTCATGCCACAATCCGATGTTTTCCTGAAACCGGCCGGATGCATCAAATTCGCGTCCATTTGGCGTATGACGGACATCCGATTGTGGGCGACAAACTTTATTCGGGCGATGGTTCAGAATACCTTGAGTGGATGCGCGATGGATGGACTCCGGAACTGCAAAAGAAGCTGCTTTTGCCGCGACATGCCCTGCATGCGTCACGACTTAGCTTGATGTGGAACGGTCGCATGATGGATTGGCGGATAGGTTTGCAGCGGACCTTGAGGCTTTTGTCAGGGGTGATGTGAGTGGTCATGACCCGCGTGTCATTGAGTGGAGTCGGCATGATGATGCGCAATGACTGAGCTGTGTGCCTAGCCGTTTTGCCTTACGGTTTTGGTTGATTACCGATCATGCGTTCTGCGAGTGCCTTCAATTCCGCGCATGGGATAGCGAAAGTTTCCGCGCGATTGGCACGTGCGATATTCATGCCAATGCAATGGCCGTGGAGATCGATCACCGGGCCGCCCATGGTCTGGCTATTGCCCATGACCGAGTGCTGAATCACTCGGGGGAATCCGCTGCGTCGTTTTGAAAAATCACCGCTCATTTCATCATTGGTATTTGCGGAGATGCCGAAAAGCTCGGCTTTTGCCGTGAGGCGGACATCGGCATTGGATGTTTTTCCTTGGCGGCTGAAGCTGATGCGTACTTTGTCGCCGACTTTGTGTTCATCGAGTGCTGCGGACAGGTCGTCGATTTTTTGAAGTGGCTTATTGTCGACTGCCACAATCACATCGCCTGCCTTGAGTCCGGCTTCATCGGCTCCGCCGCCGGGTGTGATTTTTTCAATTTCGAGGCGATTTGAAGGGTTTTTGATCACGATGCCGAGAGCAAGTCCGCCACTGGCTTGGATTTCGCGCGGATTGGCGCTGATCATGCCGATATTTGCGCGACGCTGGGTGCGTGAGGTTGCGCCATTCACCACGACCCATGTGCCTTGAAGGGGATCTGCCGTGCTGGTGTAATTGATAGGAACCAGATTGGTCGCATCGACCTTGAGCAAAGCAACATCCCACTGCTCGTCGGTGCTGATGACATCGACTTTATCGAAGCGCTGTTGATCGATCGTGACGGTGAGATTTGTTTTTTCGCGCAGTTCGCTGGCCTTGGTAAGCACATGCCCATTGGTGGAAACCACTACGCCGTAGGCGATTTTCGCCATGCCTGCGCTGATAACCGCGCTGGATTTCTGAAGCACTTGGCGTTGTGCCTCGAACGCGGCGAGAGTTGTTTTCCCTGTGATGCGCAAATCCGTCTCGAGATTTTGTTGGCCATAAGTCGGGCCAAGCAACATTGCGCCGATGATCATGAGGCGGTGTGAGATCATCGGTTTTTTTCTGAAGTTACGGGTTTCTTCGCGAAGGGCCCATCTCCGAGAAATTCGGAATTCAAGAGTGCGCCCCATTGTTTCTCAAAGACCCCGATCGGCACATGCATGTTCACGACCAGTTGCGGGCCAACGCGTGAGTGAATGGCAATCAGTTTGCCGGACAGGTCGAAGAGAGGCCCCCCCGAGTCGCCACCGATCAGAATGCAGTCGGATTGAAGCGATTGATCGGCGATGCGCACGATGCGGCCTGGGCGCAGGACGAGTCCGCGTTTCTTGTCGAAGCCGCCCGAGTGACCAAGCGCAAAGACCCAGTCGCCGAGTGTGTATGATTCCGATTTGTCGATTGAGACAAAAGGCCATGTGCCGGGATCGGTGATTCGGGCCATCGCTGCGTCGGAATCCGAGTCGAGGCCGAGCGTGACGGCGTTCACGCGTTTGCCGTCTTGCATGATGACCTGCACTTTTTTTCCAGGTGCTCCGCTGACATGAGCGGCGGTGAGAATGAGGCCGTCGGGTGAGACGATTACGCCTGTGCCAGAGCCCTCAGCGATTTCGATGGCGACCGTAGCCGCGCTGGCTCGTGGCAGGGCGCTGGTGACGGCGTTTTGAATCGCGAGAAGATCCTCATGGTTTTCTGGCGCGGGTTTATCGTTGATCGGTGCACGATCGGCCATCGTGGCAGTGAGGCAAAGTGCCTGAGCGATGACGATTCGTGTGAGGTGGCGGATCATCGTTTGCCGCACACTAGATGCTTCGTTGGATATCTGCAACCCGCTTGGTTCAGGCAAAGCGGCCTGGTTTTCTACCTCTTAGGTATTCCATGGCGGACATGCGTTTGCCGCCTTCGGGTTGCACGGTAGTAAGTTCGAGCGAGCTATCGCCGCAGCCGACCATGAGCCTGCCCTCTTCGCACGAAACTTCCGCGGGTTTGAGCGGAGTGTTTGAAATGTGGGTGGGTGGAAAAATTTTGAGGCGTTTGGCTAATCCATTTTCGACGACTGTCGTGTAGGTGCCTGGCCATGGATCGTAGGCGCGGATGCGTCGCTCGAGGTGGGCAGCAGACATAAGCCAATCGAGTTTGCCGTCATCGCGTTCGAGTTTCGGCACATGGCTGACTTGTTCCGGATTTTGCGGGGTGCGCGTTGCGGTGTCATCGGCCAAGCTTGCGAGTGTTTCGTCAAGCACCGGTATGGCGAGCTGGGCGAGGCGATCGTGCAGGCTGCCGCCGGTTTCGTCGGGCCCGATGGAGATTGATTTTGCGACGATCATGTCGCCGGCGTCGAGTTCGCGCACGACATGCATCGATGTGATGCCCGTTTCGGTGTCACCTGCGTCGATGGCGGCTTGGATGCATGCGGCGCCCCGGTACTTTGGTAGGAGCGATGCGTGGAGGTTAATGATTGCCAGTTTCGGCAGGGTGAGAACGTCGTTTTTGAGGATTTGCCCGTATGCCATCACGACGAGGATGTCGGGATTCATAGCGGCGATCTCTGCCGCGGCGTCGCCGATTTTCTTGGGTTGGAGCACGGGGATGCCCGCTTCGATGGCGACGGTCTTGATGGCTGGCGGGTGCATTTGCTGATGCCTGCCCACCGGCTTGTCCGGCTGTGTTACCAAGGCCAACGGTTTTGGGCCCACATCGAGAAGGTGACGAAAGGCCGGCAGCGCGATGTCTCCTGTGGCGATGAAAACCAACCTCATGTACGTGTGATAAAATACAGGCGATGGAGCCCGCGATCCGGAATCAGATCAACTGTTTGGAGGTTTCCTGATAGAATGGCAGCTTCGTGACTTGCTGGATGATTTCGGAAAGCACCTTGACCGGTTGTTGGGTGGCATCGATGTCGGTAATTATCGATGAGGAATAAAATTCCAGGATCGGTTTGGTTTCCGCCTCGTAGGTGGCGATGCGTTGGTTGATTACCACATCGCTTGCGTCGTCGATGCGGTTGTCCTTGAGGGCGCGTTTGCGCATGCGTCGGGCGAGTTCGTCGCGGTTTGGGCAGGAGAGGTGGATGACACGTTGGACGTCGACATGTTGGCTGAGGAGTTCCGCTTGGCGAACATTGCGCGGGATGCCATCGAGCACGAGGAGATCAATGTCGGGCTTGTAGATGTAGGTATCGGCGAGGTTGTCGATTTGGGCTTTCCAGAGGCTGATGGTTAGCTCGTCGGGCACCAATTCGCCACGGCTTGAGTATTCGACGAATTTCATACCAAGGGGGGTGCGGGTATCCAGTGAGCGGAAAACATCTCCGCAGGCGCAATGAAAGAAGCGGGGAATGGTGCCCAGAATTTTTCCTTGGGTACCCTTGCCGGAGCCTGGGGCGCCGAGGATGAGTATGGCTGGATTGCGGGTGAATTCGTCGGAGCGGCTCATTTTTGGAAAGTGATGATTTAGCGATAATAAAGTCAGCCGGCAAGGATGAATCAGCGTCGATCGAAGGCGATGAAGAGTAAAACGGGAGCCAGCATGGCCACATCTGCCAGCACACGCATGGCGTCCATCGACAGGCTTGAGCGCATGCGATTGAGCATGTAGAGCAGAGCAGCACCGGTGAGGATCGAGTAAAAGAAGGGCCGGCTTGAGCCGTTTTGATCGAGGATCGCGCTGGCAAGAGCGGTGGCCGCCAAAAGTGTGAGGGGGAGCGTAAGCGAAAGTTCGTCGCTGGCTTTGGTTTCCGTGTCGGGTGAGCGGTTGGCGTGTTCCCAGATGTCGATTGCGGATATGTTAAGCACGCAGAGGGTGGCGAAGCTGATGAATTCGCGGGATCCGATCATTTCCCAGAGGTCGAATCCGGATCGATACAGCTGGGCGAACATTGCGGTGCCAAAGGCGAATGCGAATCCTGCGATGATGTTTTTTGCGTGGGCAACTTCTTGTTCGTCCTGGATGGCGAGCATCGAGACGCCGAAAAATCCGGCGACCAGCAATCCGCCAGGCATCAGCTTCGCATAGATCGACATCGGCATTCTTGAGATCACGAGTGCAAGCGTGAGGCCAGCCGAGATGATCAGTGCGGTGGTAAAAAATTTCCGGTGTTGCTGGTGGAAGCGGTGGCGGATTGAAAGCTTAGGAGATTTTTCTCCAAGGATGGAAAGATCGAGCAGGCGGTCGGCGATGTAGATCGCCCATGTGGCAAGGCCGAGAACGAGATAGGATTCCCATGGGAGGTAGCCAAGGCGCCAGGTTTGTGCGAACACATAAAGCCATGCAATGGCGACAAGCGGGGCATCGAGGCTCAGCAGGTTGGGTAGAAGCCACAGCGGCTTTCGGGGCTCGGCAGGCACGTTGGGCCAAGATTCGCAAGCGATCGGTTGAACGCAAGCGCGCATTCGCCGCGAGTGTGGAATCAGGCCATGATTTCCTCGGTCACATCGCTGGCAGCTTTGGCGCCGAGCAGGTGCTTGACGATTGCCATGGAGAAATCAAGGGCCGTGCCTGCGCCACGTGAGGTGATGATCTGCCCATCGACGACGACGCGATCGTCGAGACCGCCGCCGAGTTCATCGCGGACGGAGTGATAGGCCGTGAATTTTTTTCCTGCGAGAAGACCGGCATCCATGAGCACGAGTGGTGCGGCGCAGATTGCAGCGACCGGTTTGTGTTTTGCGGCGAATTGGGCGGCCAGCTTTGCGGCGCGTCCGTCGCTGCGCAATGCAGCCACGCCCGGGCCACCGGGGATGAGTAGAAGATCAAATTCCGATGCATCGACATCATCGAGCATCGCATCCGCTTCGAGGCGCATGCCTTGTTTGCCGGTGGCGGTTTTGCTGGCAAGCGCAGCGATGGTCACTTTGATGTCGGCGCGGCGCAGGACATCGACAGGGGTGACGGTTTCAATTTCTTCGAAGCCGTCGATGAGCAGGCAGAGTACCGATTTTTTCATGATGAATTTCTTGGATTGGTGGATTCAAAGAAGGCCGACCGCGCGGCGGACACGTTGCAGAACCTTGGCAGCCTCGGCGCGTGCGCGCTCCGCTCCATCGGCGAGGATTTTTTCAACATAGCTCGGATCTTGAGAAATCGCGAGCCGCCTTTCGCGCATCGGTGCAAAGTAATCCCAGTAGGCATCGGCGAGGCGTTTCTTGAGATCGCCATAGCCGATGCCTCCGCGTTCGTGGTCGGCTACCATCGTCGCGTAATCCGCCTCGCTGGCAAACAGCCGGTACAGTGCGAGGATGATCGAGTTTTCCACCGGTTTGGGATCTTCCACGGGGGTGGAGTCGGTGGTGATTTTCATGATGAGCTTGCGAAGAGTTTTTTCCTCGCCGAAGAGCGGCAGTGTGTTTTGGTAGCTCTTGCTCATTTTGCGTCCGTCGAGGCCGATGACGATGGCAGTTTCCTCGCGGATGATTGGCTCGGGAAGCACTGCGGTGCCTTCGCCGTAAGTGTCGTTGAGCTTCACTGCGAGATCGCGTGTGACTTCCAGGTGTTGTTTCTGGTCTTTGCCGACAGGGACCTTGTTCGAATCGTAGAGCAAAATGTCTGCAGCCATGAGGACCGGATAGGCGAAAAGCGCGTGGTTCGGTGCGATGCCTTGGGCGGTTTTGTCTTTGTACGAGTGGCATTTTGCCAGCAGGCTCATCGGGCAGATCGTCGAGAGGATCCACGCGAGTTCGTTGACCTCTGGCACGGCGCTTTGACGGAAGAATACCGCCTTTGCGGGGTCGAGTCCGCAGGCGAGAAAGTCGATGGCGAGTTCGCGGACATTTTCGCGCAATGCGGCGGCGTCGTGGGAGGAGGTCATCGCATGGTAATCGGCGATGAAGTAGAATGCTTCGCCCTGGTCTTGAAGGCGAACGGCTGGCTCCATGGCGCCGAAATAATTTCCGACATGGAGTTTGCCGCTGGGTTGAAGGCCGGTGAGGATTCGCATCGGCGGTGAGCATGGATTCCGTCGCTTGATTCGGTCAAGCGGCATGCTTCACGGGATCAGTCATCGCTGAAAAGGGTCTCGACCAATGCCAAGCATTTCGGCCCGGGCATGACGCCGAGGTTCATTTGGTTCATGACATAGGCGAAGGAAATGCCGGAATCCGGGTCGGCCAGTGCGTGACTGCCGCCAGCGCCGGGGTGGCCGAATGCGTGAGGTGAGGGGCCAAAAATTTGGCGGATTTTTTGGCCATTGGCATCGAGTGGGTCGAGTTGCGCGCCGCAGGAAAAGGTGGTGGGGCGGAGTAGGACGCGATCGTCGCCGGATGTCAGCGGCGTCGTAAGTGCCATGCGGATGGCTGGGGTGAGCGGGCTTTCAATGTGGCCGAGGATCGCTTGATAGAATTTTGCGAGCGCTGTGGCCGTGCCGATGCCGCCGAGTGCGGGAAAGCCAGCCGACCAGGCCTTGGGGGAATTCATTTCTTGGATCGAGTGAAGCCCTCGTGGCGAGGTGAAGGCACGGCGGGTTGGTGAGTTTGGTGAGTTGAGTTGTTGGTAGAATGGGTCGGTGGTTTCCGCATGGCCGGCTTTGCCGGGGTAGAGTCTCGCGACGCGATGGTGCTCGCTTTCGGGCAGGCCGATCCAGAAATCGAGGCCGAGTGGTTCTGCGATTTTTTCGCGCCAGTATTGGCCGAGGGTTTGACCGGTGAGTCGGCGCAGAGGTTCGTCGGTGAGTGCGCCGAATGTGCGTGGGTGGTAGGCGTGACCACTGCCGAGCGGCCATGTGGGAATTTGACTTTCGATCGCAGCGACCACGGCGGTGTGGTCATGCACATCGGCGTCATGATCGAGGATGGCGAGGCCGCATTGGTGGGAGAGGAGGTGGGAAAAATTTGCGTTGGTAACGGGAAAATTTTTCCACACCTCGCGCACGGGGGTGTGCTCATTCAGGCCGTGATTGGCAAGGGCGAGCAGCAAGGTCGCGGCGGAAGGAACTTTGGTGGCGGAGTAGACCGGGATGAGGGTTTGATCGTTCCATGGCCGGAGCTGTTCCTTTTCGCACCAGCCGGCGGCTTGAGATAACAACTCATGGCCGCGCCACCAGATGCTGATCGATGCGCCGATCTCGCCGTGCGTGCGAAAATTGTTTTCGAAGACCTCGAGAACGGCTCCCAGCTTGGATGGACTCAATGCCACGTGCGGGTTATGGCTCACACGGCGTGCGGCGCAATGCCTAAATGACCGATGCCGGGTGGTCCGGTGTCGGTGCGGGCTCTTCCGAGGACCATTCTTCGATCAGGCGGAAAGCCACGGCGAGCAGGGTGGGGCCTAGGAAGACGCCGACGAGGCCGAAGGCGAGGGCTCCACCGATCACGCCGCAGAAGATGAGGGCGAAGGGCATTTTGCTGCCTTGGCTGATCAGATAAGGGCGCAGGAGGTTGTCGACGCTGCTGATTGCAAAAAATCCCCAAAGCAGCATGAAGAGGGCCATGCCGTGTTTATCGTGGGCAAAGAGCCACAGCGATGCGGGCAGCCAGATGAGCGGTGGACCGAAGGGTACTACGGCGAAAAAGAAGGTAAGCACCGAGAGCAAGACCGTGCCTGGGATGCCGGCGATGGTAAAGCCGATGCCGGCGACGAATGCCTGCGCGATCGCGGTGCCGAGGATGCCGTAGATCACGCTGCGGACGGTATCGCCTGCGACCTTGATGAGGCGACGCCCACGATCACCAGCGAGACGCTCGACCGCGACCGAGAGGTGTGCGGCGAGTTGGGTGGAATCGCGCAGCAGGAAAAATGCCAGCAAGGCGCTGAGGAGGATTTGGGTGACGCCCTGGCCGACGGTGAGGCCGATGGTGATGAGTCCGGTGCGCGCCCATGAGAGAAAGCGCCCGATCATTGAGATGATTTGTGACGACTCCGGGCTTTGCGAATCCGGCGTTGCTTCGATGGAGTCGCTGTAGCCAGGGGGGAATTTAAACTCAGTTTCTTGATCTGCACCCTCGTCGATGACCTTGCCTTTTGACGGTGCGACCACCGCTTTGTCGAGTTGCTCGATCCAGCGGTTGCGCTTGTCCGCAAAATTTGTCCAGTAGGCACCCAACTCATCCCCTACAAGCGGAGTTTTGTTCATCCACTCGGGTGGATTTTTGGGGATCGACATGAACCAATCCTTGGTAGCGACGGCGAGTTCTTTGCTGTCCTTGGCGAGGCTGATGCCAACCAGTACCACTGGGCCAGCGATCACCACGAGAAGCGTGCAGGTGACGAGGCAGGCGGCCAATGTTCTGGAGCCGCGAAACCATTGGGTGAATTTTTTTTGCAGCGGGTGGAGCGCGTAGGTGAGGATGATGGCCCAGAGGATCGCCGAGAAGAAGGGCCTCAGGACAAAAAAGCAGCCCGTGAGGAGCAGAAGAAATGCCAGCCCTGCCAAGAGGGGCTCGGTCTTTAGCGGTTTGCGTGCTACATCCATTGCCATTTCGATGGCGCAATCTATCAGAAGTCGGCGTGGTCGCCAGCAGCATTCTTGGCAAAATTGCTGCGGCCAATTCGATGCTTGTGATCGCGTGATGAAGGCGGCCGGAAGACGATGATGGTAGTGTGAGATTTCTCCTGTAAATGCTAGAAATCCATATCGCCAGGGATGCACCAAATCCTGACTA
>JAPOLH010000040.1 GCA_029977225.1 Verrucomicrobiaceae bacterium
GTGCTATTGCACTGGGGTTTCTCACTTGAGGCTCTCCATCGTCGGGTGGACCACGGCGTTTTTGGTTATGCACAGCCTCATGCGGGACTGAATGAGGTGGTGATTGATTATCTGCGTGAGAGGCGTGGGGTTGAAGTTTCGCTTGAACAAATCATTCATTTGGGGGGCTTGGTGCCTGCGTTGTCTTTGGCGGTGAAGGCCTTTTGCAAGGGAGGGGCAGTGATGACCTGCACGCCGGTCTATCCGCCCTTCGTCGGCGTGCATCAGGATTCCGATGCGAAATTGATCACCATTGATCATGTCATGACCGATCTGGGTTGGGGCTTTGATTGGGATGCAATGGAGCGCGCGGTGACGCCCGATCTCAGGGTTTTTCTGCTCTGCAATCCGCAGAACCCGCTGGGCCGTGTTTTCACTCAGGGTGAAATCGAGCGGCTTGCGGATTTTTGTGAGCGCAATGATTTGGTTTTGGTTTCGGACGAGATCCACTGCGATTTGATTTTTGATGAAAATGCGACACCGCATGTTTCGGCGCTGAATTTGCCGGAAAAATTCCAATCGCGCGTCATCGCACTTTTGTCGCCAAGCAAGACATGGAACATCGCGGGTCTTGGGTATGCTTTTGCGGTGGTGCCGGATGATTCATTGCGCCGCCGTTTTTCCGCAGCGCGTGGCCACACGCTGGCGGAGATCAATGCGCTTTCATACTACGCAGCGGAGGCGGCTTATCGTCACGGTGAGTCGTGGCGGGTCGAGCTCGTGGATTACCTTCGTGGCAATCGAGATGCGCTCGTGGATTTTATTGAGCGTCGCTGCCCGACTTTGAAAGTCGCGGCTGGTGAGGCGACCTATCTGGCATGGATTGATGCGCGCGGGATGGGTATTGAAAATCCGGCGAAGCATTTTGAGGAAAAGGCGGGCTTGTTTCTATCTGACGGGGCCTTTTTCGGGTGGCCCGGATTTGTGCGCTTCAACTTCGGATGCCCGCGCGAGAGGATGATGGAGGGGCTTGAAAAAATGGCCGAAGCCCTGTGAGCACCGTGAGAGAAAACTCCCGATCCGGCGACTCGATGCGTGAGCTGTGTGAGTCGGCGCTCGCTCGCAGGACTGTGATTTTGAGCGCCGATACCGATGCGGTGCGATTGGTGGACGGTGCGAGTGATTCATTGCCAAACATTTATCTCGAAACTTTTGCCGGTCGCTGGCTTGTGTCATCAACGAGTGATCGAATCCAGCCATCATTGGGCGAATGGTTGCGCGATCAGGGTGTGTCGGTCTATGCCAAGCGGCTCGACATGCACGCCAAGCAATCGCCTGCCTGGGTTTGCGGGCCGCGCTGTGATGAGCCATTTCTGATTCGTGAGAATGGGCTGAAATTTGAAATTTCATTTCAATCGGGCTACTCGCAGGGGATTTTTTTGGATCAGCGCGACAATCGCGCGGAGCTTCGCCGCTTGATCGGGCCTGGCAAAAAAGTTCTCAACACCTTTGCCTACACCGGCGCCTTTTCGGTGGCCGCGGCCGCAGCCGGCGCGGAGACGACCACGTTGGATCTTTCGCAGCCCTATCTCGATTGGGCGAAGCGCAATTTTTCACACAACGGCTTGGATCCGCAGAAGCACCACTATTGCAAGGGCGATACCTTTCATTGGCTATCGCGATTTGCGAAACAGGGAAGAAAGTTTGATGGCATCGTACTGGATCCACCGACTTTCTCTCGCGACAAGGATGGCAAGGTGTTTCGCGTGGAAGAAAATTTAGGCGAGCTTGTTGCACTCGCCGAAAAAGTCCTGGCACCGGATGGATGGATTCTTTGCTGTACGAATTTCCGACAGATGACGCCGCGTGAATTTGAGAAACAGCTGCTCGCCGCCTTGTCACGAAACTATGCCGTAAAGCACGTGCCAATGCCGGTCGACTTTACCGGCGAGAAGTATCTCAAGTCGGTGTGGTTGCAGAGTTGAGCGGTCGGATCAACGGCTTGCGTAAATCTCGCTGCCACTCTCAGTGAACTCACGGCTTTTATCAGCCATGCCGGCATTGAGTGCATCTTCTTCCGAAAGCCCCTGCTCGGCAGCGTATTTGCGCACATCCTCAGTGATTTTCATCGAGCAAAAATGCGGTCCGCACATCGAGCAGAAATGCGCTGTTTTGGCACCATCCTGCGGCAGGGTTTCATCGTGGTAAGCACGGGCGGTGTCGGGGTCGAGGCCGAGGTTGAACTGGTCCTCCCAGCGGAACTCGAATCGAGCCTTGCTGAGCGCGTTGTCGCGGTACTGCGCGCCGGGATGACCTTTCGCAAGGTCGGCCGCATGGGCTGCGAGTTTGTAGGTAATGACGCCAACCTTCACATCATCCTTGTTTGGCAAGCCAAGGTGCTCTTTGGGGGTCACATAACAAAGCATCGCGCAGCCATACCAGCCGATCATGGCGGCACCAATGCCGGAGGTGATGTGGTCGTAGCCTGGTGCGATGTCGGTGGTGAGTGGTCCAAGCGTGTAGAAAGGTGCTTCATGACACCACTCAAGTTGCTTTGCCATGTTTTCCTCGATCATGTGCATTGGCACATGGCCGGGACCTTCGTTCATCACTTGGCAGCCTTTGGCCCACGCGCGTTTGGTGAGCTCTCCTTGAACCTCAAGTTCGCCAAACTGTGCTTTGTCATTCGCATCGGCGACCGATCCCGGACGAAGCCCGTCGCCGATCGAGAATGACACATCATAGGCCGCGCAGATGTCGCAGATTTCGTCCCAGTGGGTGTACAGGAAGTTTTCTTTGTGATGGGCCAGGCACCATTTTGCCATGATGGATCCGCCGCGCGAAACGATGCCGGTCATGCGGCTTGCAGTGAGCGGCACAAAACGCAGCAGCACGCCTGCGTGGATGGTGAAATAATCGACGCCTTGCTCGGCCTGCTCGATGAGCGTGTCGCGATACAATTCCCATGTCAGGTCCTCGGCCTTGCCATTCACTTTTTCAAGAGCCTGGTAAATCGGCACGGTGCCGATCGGGACAGGTGAGTTGCGCAGAATCCATTCGCGTGTGGCGTGGATATTTTTGCCGGTTGAGAGATCCATCACCGTGTCGGCTCCCCATTTCGTGGCCCAACGCATTTTTTCGACTTCTTCCTCGATGCTCGATGCCACGGCGCTATTGCCGATGTTGGCATTGATCTTTACCAAGAAGTTGCGCCCGATGATCATCGGTTCGCATTCGGGGTGATTGACGTTTACCGGAATGATCGCGCGGCCGGCGGCGACTTCGCTGCGGACAAACTCGGGGGTGATTTCATCCGGTATGCGTTGCGGGAAGCGGGAGAAAATCGACGGGGTATAGGGGCTTTCGGAAAGTTGTGACGAGCCGCTGTGCTGTTTGTCGGGGTGATTGCGGACGATGTCGTCCTTGAGGTCTGCAAGTTTGGCGCGCCGCATGTTTTCGCGGATCGCGACAAATTCCATTTCCGGCGTGATGATGCCTGCTTTGGCGTAATGAAGTTGCGTGACGGGTTTGCCGTTTTTGGCGCGCAGTGGTTTGCGGCGTTCGCTGGTGAGACCGGGAAATTCGAGCAAGCGATTTGAGCGCTCCGACTGCGAGGCGTACTCAGCATGCTTTTCCGTGAGGTATCCATTGTCCTGCGGTTTGACGGGGCGGCCTTCGTAGCTCTCGACATCGTCGCGTTGTAAAATCCATTCGCGGCGCAGTGCGGGCAGGCCTTGCTCGACGGTGCCATCGAATGAGGGATCACCCCATGGGCCGGAGCAATCATAGACACGTACGGGTTCGTTTGGTTCTTCCCGACCATTGAAGGACTTGGTGGGCGAAAGAGAAATTTCACGCATCGGCACCCGAAGCGAAGGATGCAGTTGGCCCTCCACATAAACACGCGTCGAAGCTGGCAGGGGAGTGCGGGATGCGTCGTGACTTCCGGATGTGTCTTCGGTGATTTTCATGATGTGATGATGGAGCAGATGTAATAAAAAAAGCCGTGCGGGCAGGCACGGCCGAGGAGCGGAAGAGTGTTTGGCTCGACTTCCTACGGCGGCATGATCCGCGTCAGGTTCGGAGGGTCTGTTCTGCGCGTCGGAACATCTCGGCCCAGCGTTCGTAGGGCACCCCTGTCGTGCTGGAATCTTGTTTTAGAACCCAGCGATGTCAAGCTGGGGAGCCTTGTCTTTCTCTTTTGCGAGGAATTTCTTGATTCGTGCCGCCAAGCGTCCTAGTCTGTCCGCCCGTCACGGGGCGTAGCTCAGCCTGGTAGAGCGCCTGCTTTGGGAGCAGGAAGTCGTCAGTTCGAATCTGGCCGCCCCGACCACCTATTTAGAACGGGTCTACACCAAAGTTTGGGGAGTAGTCATCACAGTGCGCCGAAGCGGCGATGGCGTTGTTCGTATTCGCGAACGGCTTGAAGCAGGTCGTTGCGGCGGAAGTCGGGCCAGAACTTTTTGACGATCACGATTTCTGCGTAACTGATTTGCCAGAGCAGGAAATTGGAGATGCGCATTTCGCCTGAGGTGCGAACGAGCAGGTCGGGGTCGGGCATGCCGGCGGTGTCGAGGCGTGAAGCAAAGAGTTGCGCGTCGATGTCGGCGGCTTGGATTTTTCCGGCGGCAGCATCGGCGGCGAGTGAGCGAGCGGCAGCGGTGATTTCCTCGCGTGCGCCGTAGGAAAGGGCGAGCACGAGGGTGAGTGCGCTATGGTTTGCGGTCTCGGCGATGATCGATGTGAGCAGCTTGCGAGTTTTCTCCGGCAGCCGTTCGATTTGGCCGATGGCGAGAAGTCGAATGTTTTTTTTGCGCAGGTCTTTGGCTTTTTCGACAAGGAAACGATCGAGGAGTTCCATCAATGCGCGCACTTCGTGAGCGGGTCGATTCCAGTTTTCCGATGAGAATGCGTAGAGCGTGAGATACTCGACGCCGAGTTCGATGCAGGCATCGGAGATTTCGCGAACCGATTCCGCGCCAGCGCGGTGTCCTTCGCGTCTAGGGAGTCCGCGTTCGGCGGCCCAGCGGCCATTGCCATCCATAATGATGGCGATGTGACGCGGAATATCGGCGGATGCTGGCATCGCTGGCTTGGGGTTTCGTCAGTTTGCCACGAGCGTCTGCGTGCGATCGGGGCCGACGCCGACGAATGCGATGGGTGCGCCGCACAATTCGGAGAGGCGTGCGAGGTAGGCTTTGGCCTGCGCTGGAAGGCTGGCGAAGTCCTTGCATGCCGTGGTGTCGCATTTCCATCCAGGCATGCTTTCGTAGATCGGAGTGGCGCGATCCCATGCCGAACGATCGGCGGGTGGCAGCGTGTGAGTGGTGCCATCGACGAGGTAGCCGGTGCAAATTTGCAGGGTCTCGTAGGCGTCGAGTCCGTCGACATTGGTGACGGCGAGTCCGGTGACGCCGTTGACCATGCAGGCAAAGCGCAGCAGGACCGTATCGAGCCAACCGCAACCGCGAGGGCGGCCGGTGGTGGCGCCAAATTCGCGGCCGAGGTCGTGCAGGTAATTTGAAAGCCCTTCGTCGCCGGTGGGAAATGGGCCGGAGCCAACGCGTGTGGTGTAGGCCTTGCAGACGCCGATGACCGCATCGATCGCGGTCGGTGGTAGGCCCGAACCGGTGCAGGATCCGCCCGCCGTAGTGTTGGAGGAAGTGACAAAGGGGTAGGTTCCGAAGTCGATGTCTAGCAAAGTGCCTTGCGCGCCTTCGAAGAGAAGTTTTTTACCCGACTTCCATGCAGAGTGGAGAGCTGGGATGGTGTTGGTCACATGCGGGCTGAGGCGAGCGAAGGCGGTGTAGACTTCATCAATCACCTTGGCGGCCTCGAAAGTTTCCAGATCGTAGCGTTTGAGGATTTCATTTGCTTCGGCAACGCGGTGGGTGATTTGTGCCTCGGCAAAAGTTCGATCCAATAGGTCGGCCATGCGCAGGCCGCAGCGGTTGATCTTATCGGCGTAGGCCGGACCAATGCCGCGTTTGGTGGTGCCGATCTTGCGATCACCGAGCGAGGCTTCGCGTGCAGCGTCGAGCTCCTTGTGAAAGGGCATCACCACATGAGCACGGTCGGAAATGAGAAGTTTTTCAGGCGTGATCGAGATCCCTTGCGACTCGATGCGTTCGATTTCGCTGACGAGGCCGATCGGGTCAATCACCACGCCGTTGCTGATCACATTGATTTTCGAATCCCAAAGAATGCCCGAGGGCAGCAGGTGGAGAACATACTTCGTGCCGTTGGCGATCACCGTGTGACCGGCGTTGTTGCCACCTTGGCCGCGGATCACCACATCGGCGGATTCAGTGAGGTAATCGACGATCTTGCCTTTGCCTTCATCGCCCCATTGGAGGCCGGTGATAATGGTATTCATGAAATGGTGATGATAATTTTACCGCGAATGAACGCGAATGGACGCCAAGCTTAGCGATAGAATTTGGTTATTTCGAAGCTTCAATCAGTCGCGAGAATTCCTCGAAGAGATAGGAAGCATCGTTCGGGCCTGGAGCGGCTTCGGGGTGGTATTGGACACTAAAGACCGGATGGGTCTTGTGCCGCATGCCTTCGACCGTTTGGTCGTTGAGGTTGATGTGGGTGACTTCGATTTCGGGTGGGAGCGAATCGGGGTCGACCGCAAAACCGTGGTTTTGCGAAGTGATGGAAATTTGTCCGGTGCGGAGATCTTTGACCGGTTGGTTGCCGCCGCGGTGGCCGAACTTCAGCTTGAAGGTGCTGCCACCGTAGGCGTGGGCGAGGAGCTGGTTGCCGAGGCAGATGCCGAAGATCGGTTTTTTGCCGATGAGTTGGCGCAATTCGTTGTGGATGTAGCCGAGCGCGGCCGGGTCGCCGGGGCCGTTGGAGAGGAAGATGCCATCGGGATTTTTGGCGAGGACTTCGGCGGCGCTGGTGGTGGAGTTCACCACTTCGACTTCGAAGCCCGATTGGCGCAAGCTGCGAAGAATGTTAAACTTAATGCCGAAGTCGTATGCGACGATGCGGTGTTTGATCGGCGGAAGTTCCTCGTAAGGGCCGGGTTGCTTGGTGGAGACATTTGGCAGGATCCAGCGGCGAGATTCATCGCTCCAGAGGTAGGCTTTGGGCGTTGAAACCTCCTTCACATAATCCATGCCTTTCATTGATGGCGCATTGCGTGCGGCTTCGATGGCTTGATCGGCGCTGAGTTCGGTGGTGACGCATGCGCGCATCGCGCCGAGTGAGCGGAGATGTTTGGTGAGGGCGCGGGTGTCGATGCCTTCGATGCCCAGCACACCATGGGATGCGAGGTAGGTGTCGAGCGGTTGGGTCGAGCGCCAGTTTGACGGGATGCGGCAGAGTTCGCCGATCACGAAGGCGCGGATGTGCGGTTGGCTTGATTCCGCATCCTCGGGGTTGATTCCGTAGTTGCCGATTTGCGGGTAGGTCATGCTCACGATCTGTCCGCGATAGGATGGATCTGTGATGACCTCCTGGTATCCGGTCATGGAGGTGTTGAAACAAATTTCCCCGGTGGTGGTTCCGGTGGATCCGAATGAGGTTCCTTGGAAATAGCGACCGTCTTCGAGGGCGAGTATGGCGGTGGTCGGCATGGCGCGCGGAAATTAGGCATCCGGCCCGAACGATGCAAGTGTTCGCTTGCTGCAACTGTGCTTTGGGCTCGACAGCGCCGCTATGCTCGGCATCTTAACCACCCCCCAAGGCCATTATTCCATGCGTTTTGCTCTATTTGGTGACATTCACGCCAACCTCGAGGCGTTGGAAGCCGTGCTCGCGGATGCCGCCGGGCAGGGGGTAACCCATCATGTTTGTTTGGGTGATATTGTCGGCTACAATGCCGATCCGGTGGCCTGTCTCGAGAAGGTGCGTGAATTGGGCTGCCCGGCGGTGAAGGGTAATCACGATGATGATGCCTCAAATAACCGTTCGCTCGAGGTGCTAAGCCCGGCCGCAGCAGAGGCGATGGAGTGGACGCGTCAGCAACTCAATGAAGAGCAAAAACAGTGGCTTAGAAAGTTGCGCCTAGTGCGGCAGATTGAGGATTTCACGGTGGTGCACAGCACGCTCGATCAGCCGGCGCAGTGGGGGTATGTGTTCAACAACTATGACGCATTGGCAAGTTTCCCCTATCAGTACACGCAGGTTTGTTTCCATGGCCACACGCACAAGCCCATGGTGTTTGTCAAATCGTCGCGTATCGCCACCGTCCCAGCTGATCGGGTGACCATCGAGCCAGGCATGAAGTATTTCATCAATGTCGGTTCGGTGGGTCAGCCTCGCGATGGCGACTGGCGGGCCTGTTACGCAATCTACGAACCCGCGCTCCATCTCGTCGTTTTTCGGCGGGTGGAGTATGATATCGCAAAGGCTCAGGAAAAGATCCTCGCCGCTGGCCTGCCTGCAAGGTTGGCTGAGAGGCTGGCAGAGGGAGGTTAAGTTAGGCTTTTTGCGGCTCGCAGAGGGTTTTTGTTGTTGCAAATCATTCTCAATTAGGCCACATTCCTTGCAGATGCCTGCCGGACTCGCCGCCGAACTGGAAATTGACAGCGCCCTGACCTTGAATCAGGTCGCAGTGGGTTGCGATGTGACGATCCGCGTGCTGAATGGTCCGGGTTGCCAGCAATTGCGGGACTTGGGTTTTTGCGAGCAACTGCAGGTGAGGAAACTTGCCGGCGGCCGCAACTTGATCTGCTCGGTCTGCGGCACGCGCATGGTGATCAGCCGTGAGCTTGCCGATCAGGTGGTGGTGGCACCGTGCCGTTGATTGATGAATCGGCATGAATGAGGAACCCGAGGCTGTGTCGGTGGTGGCGTTGGTGGGGAATCCCAACGCGGGCAAGACGACCATTTTCAATGCTCTGACCGGTTCGAACCAGAGGATAGGGAATTTTGCCGGTGTGACTGTCGAAATGAAGTCGGGCGAATTTTTCACGCCGCACGGAAGAAAGATGCGGGTCGTGGATTTGCCCGGATTTTATTCGCTACAATCGACTGCGCCCGATCAGCGGATCGCGGTGGAGGCTTTGCGCGGTGAGTTGCCGGGGATGGGCAAGCCGGATGTGGTGGTGTGTGTGGTGGATGCTTCCAACCTTGAGCGGCATTTGCGTTTGGCGATGCAGGTGATCGAGTTGGGGTTGCCGGTGATTGTCGCGTTGAACATGGTCGATGTCGCCGAGAAGGCAGGCTTGCGTTTGGATGTGGCGAAAATTTCCGAGGAATTGGGCGTGCCGGTGGTTGCGATGCAGGCGAATGCGCGCAAGGGCATTGTCGAGTTGAAGCAGGCGCTGCGTGTGCCGTTTCCGGCAGTGCCACCAATTTCATGGGATCGCGACGGCGGCGAGGAGTCGCAAGGTGCGTTCATTCGCCGCTTGTGTGAATTGGCTGCGCGGCGGCTGGGGGTGCATCAGCAAACCGTGTCGGATCGGATCGACGCATGGGCCTTGCACCGCGTGTGGGGTTGGGTGGTTTTCGCGTTGATGATGTTTGCGGTTTTTTGGGCGATTTTTTCATTTGCGGCGATCCCGATGGGGTGGATCGAGTCTCTGCAGGGTTTGGTAGCTGAGTGGATTGAATCGGTGGTGGCGGAGGGTGACCTTCGATCCTTGTTGATCGATGGCGTGCTCGGTGGGGTTGGTGGGGTTGTGGTGTTTTTGCCACAGATCGTACTGCTGTTTTTTTTCATCGGCCTAATGGAGAGCTCCGGGTACATGTCGCGTGCGGCGTATTTGATGGACGGCCTGATGGCCAAGGCGGGCTTGAGCGGCAAGGCCTTCCTGCCACTGTTCAGTGCTTATGCCTGTGCGATTCCGGGAGTGATGGCGACTCGTACGATTGATTCGGCGAAGGAACGATTGGTGACGATTTTTGTGGCACCGTGGATGAGTTGTTCGGCGCGTTTGCCGGTGTATTTCCTGATCGTGCCTTTGTTGATGGGTGAGGCAGAGGGATCTTGGAAGCAGGCAATGGTGTTGTTTGCGATTTATGTCGTGGGAACTTTGACGGCCTTCGTCGTGGCGCGATTGTTGAGAAACAAACTCGGTCCGGAATCCGAGGGTTTGCATTTCATTCTCGAGTTGCCGCCTTACCGGATGCCTCAATGGTCATACATTTTCCGTCATGTCATCGAACGTGGCGGTGCTTTCGTTGCCAAGGCCGGCACGCTGATTCTTGGGCTTTCGATTTTGTTGTGGGCTCTGGGGACCTATCCGAAAAGCGACGGCGATGGCGCCGATGCGCTGGCGCACAGTGCGATCGGACGGATGGGTGCTTTCATCGAACCGGTGGTCCAACCGCTGGGTTTTGACGGGCGTGTGGGCACGGCAATCTTGACTTCGTTTGCGGCGCGCGAAGTTTTCAACTCCTCGATGGCGGTCATGTTCCGCGTTGATGAGGGCGAGTGTAGTGAAGAAGAGGCGCGAGCTACCTTGCGTGATCGCTTGGCCGGGGCAAAATGGCCTGATGGTAGGCCTTTGTTCACGCCCCTGGCGATGATTTCACTGCTGATCTTTTACATATACGCGCTCCAATGCCTGCCGACTTCGGTGGTTGTGGCCAAAGAGTCGGGTTCGTGGAAATGGGCGGTCGGGCAGTTTGTGTTCATGTCGGCCTTTGCGTATCTTGCCTCATTGACGGTCTATCAATTAGGGCGTTTGATTGGATTCTGACATGGACTGGCAATCATACACAGCGGCAGGCATCGTGGCCTTCACGGCATTGATTTTCCTCGTGCGTCTTGCGCGAAAGGGTGGGAGCGGGCCGGGATGTGGCGGTGGCTGCGGGTGCAGCGACAAACACCGTCATTGAGCGGGTCGACAAAGTCGCGGCTCAATCTTCCTCGAATTTGCGGGAGATCAGATCTTCCAGTGCGGCGAGTGCTTCTTCGGCATCCGGTCCGTCGGCGCTGACCGTGATGACCGATCCATGGCCGGCGGCCAGCATCATCAGGCCCATGATGCTTTTGCCATCCACTTCTTCACCGTCTTTCTCGACAAAGATGTCGGAATTGAAGCGGTTCGCCATCTTTACGAACTGGGCTGCGGGTCGAGCATGGATGCCGAGTTTGTTGAGGATGGTGAATTCTTTTTTTGACATGAAGGTCGCGGAGTTGTGCGCAGTCTAGGGTGTGGATTGCGGGCCATCCAAGGCAAAATTTGCGATGGTCGAGGCAGCTGTGGGAGGTGAATGCCGGCGGCTTCGGGCATTCGGCAAAAATTCGCGTTGATTCCGGACCCCGATGGCCATGAAAGTCGCTGCGCCATGCTCGATATCCGCGTCATCCGCGAAAACGCCCCCGCTGTCCAAGAACGCCTTAAGCTTCGTGGTGGCGACCACTGGAAGCTCGTCGACGCGGTGCTTGCCTGCGATGAGAAGCGCCGCAAAGCAGAGACCGAAAAGCAGCAGCTGCAAAATTCGCGTAAGACAATTTCCAAACAGATTGGGATGCTCAAGGGCAAGGGCGAGGACACCGCCGCGATCGAGACCGAGGTGCGCGGGATCAACGAACAGATCGTTGCGCTTGATGTCGTTGCCGAAGATGCCGCGGCCGAGCAGACGAACCTGCTGTTGAATATTCCAAATCTGACGCATGATGCCTGCCCGGTGGGCAGTGACGAATCGGCCAATCCGGTGGTGCGTGAGTGGGGAGAAAAACCGGCGATCTCCGAGGCGAAGGATCATGTCGAGATCGCGATGCGGCATGGCTTGATCAATTGGGACGATGGCACGCGTGTCGCGGGTTCCGGCTTTGTGGTGTATCGCGGCCTTGGCGCGCGGCTTGAGCGGGCATTGATCAACTTTCTCTTGGATACGCAGGCCGCGAATGGATACGAGGAGGTGAATGTGCCGCACTTGGTGAAGCGCGAGTGCATGGAGGGTACGGGACAGCTGCCGAAGTTTGAGGACGACATGTACGGCACGGATCCGGGCGAGGATGGAATTAACCGCGTGTTTCTCGCGCCGACCGCCGAGGTGCCAGTGACCAATCTCTACCGCGACATGATTCTCGCCGAGTCGGACCTGCCGGTAAAAATGGTTGCTTGCACGCCGTGTTTCCGCCGCGAGGCCGGATCCGCAGGTCGCGACAACAAGGGAATCATTCGCATGCATCAGTTCGACAAGGTTGAGCTCGTGCAGATCGTCCATCCCGACAAGGGCTTTGAGGTGCTTGAGCAGCTGACCGGTCATGCCGAGTCGATCCTGCAAAAGCTTGGTCTGCATTATCGTGTCATCGAATTGTGTTCTGGCGATATCGGGTTTTCATCGGCCAAGACTTACGACATCGAGGTCTGGGCTCCGGGTCATGGCAAGTACTTGGAAGTTTCGAGTTGCTCGTGCTTTACCGATTACCAGGCGCGCCGAATGAAGCTGCGCTTCAAGGACGAAGAAGGGAAAAACCGTTTTCCGCACACGCTCAATGGTTCGGGTACCGCATTGCCGCGTTTGTATGTGGCCTTGCTTGAGCAGTGCCAGCAACCGGATGGATCGGTGCGCATTCCTGCTGCGTTGGTGCCGTACTTCGGTGCCGAAAAAATCGGCTGATGCTGATTTAGTTTGAGAGGCTTCCGACCAGGCTGATGAATTCCTTCGCCGCGTTGGTGAGTGTATTCGCGCGTTTTTTTACGAGGTTGATGCGGCGCTCCGGTGTGGGTTGGGAAAATGATCGGAAGCTTACCGCTTCGATGTTTCGTGTGCGGATTGAGAGTTCGGGCACGATCGCGCAGCCCATTTCCGCGGCGACCATGGCCACGGCGGTTTCGAGTTGATCGCATTCGAGTCCGGGCTCGCCTTTGATCGTGCGACACAGTTTGCGGGTTTGTTCGGCGAGGCAATGGCCTTCGCCAAGGTGGATGATTTTTGCGGTTTCGAGGTCGGCGGGTTTCGGCGCGTGGGTTGATCGTGCGAGCGGACTTGAGCGGGGTGTAGCGAGAACGAGCGCTTCACGAAACAATTCGCGAACGGTGAGTGACCATTTCTTTCGGTCGTGGGTATTGATATCGCTGGTGATGGCGAACTCGATCGAACCATCGACTGCGAGTTGGATTAGCTCGTTGGTTTTTGCTTCGCGGATGCGGATGTCGATTTGCGGGTGAGTGCGTCTGAAGGTCGGCAGGATTCTATTGAGCAAGTAAGGCGCGATGGTAGGAATGATGCCGAAATTCAGGCGGCCTTGTTGAATTTCGCGTCGCTTGTCGAAACGGTTGCGAAGGCGGGCGCTTTCGTCGATGAGCAGCTTGGCGTGTTCGAGTAAGATCATGCCCGCGGCAGTGGGCTCAACTCCGCGCGGCTTGCGCTGCAGGAGCGGCTCGCCGAGTTCTTCTTCGAGATTGCGCAACTGCTGGCTGAGGGTTGGTTGCGCGACGCGGATTTTGCGGGCGGCGCCGCTGATCGACCCTTCGTGCGCGATCGCCATGAAGTATTCGAGCTGCCTCAAGTCCATGAGTTTATTTCTCCATAGGAATTTCCGATGGCAAGAATTCAAATTAAGTATTTTTCGAATGGGTGAGATTGGTCCATCTTCTTGTTCCAAGTCGCCGAATCCCGGCAATTTTCTTCGCACAACCAATTCAAGCCCTACACATCATGTCCAACGAATCAAAATGCCCATTCCATCACGGCCAAGTCTCTGGAGGTCAGGCCTCCTCGGCCGGCACCTCAAACCGCGATTGGTGGCCCAATCAGCTCAACCTCCGCATTCTTCATCAGCACACCGCCAAGTCCGACCCGATGGGCGAATGTTTTGATTACGCGGCTGAGTTCAAGAGCCTTGATCTCGATGCGGTGAAGAAGGATCTGCATGCCTTGATGACTGACTCGCAGGAATGGTGGCCGGCGGACTTCGGTCACTACGGGCCTTTCTTCATTCGCATGGCGTGGCACAGCGCGGGCACTTATCGCACCGGTGATGGCCGTGGAGGTGCGGGCAATGGGAGTCAGCGTTTCGCGCCGCTCAACAGCTGGCCGGACAATGGCAATCTCGACAAGGCGCGTCGCTTGTTGTGGCCGATCAAGAAAAAGTATGGCCGCAAAATTTCGTGGGCCGATCTGATGATTTTGGCAGGCAATGTCGCGTTGGATTCGATGGGCTTCAAGACCTTCGGTTTCGGCGGTGGTCGTGCCGATATTTGGGAGCCGGAGGAGGACATCTATTGGGGCATGGAAAAGGAATGGCTGGCCGATAAGCGTTACAGTGGCGATCGCGAATTGGAAAACCCGTTGGCTGCGGTGCAGATGGGCTTGATTTATGTCAACCCCGAGGGCCCCAACGGCAATCCTGATCCGCTCGCCTCGGCGCGTGACATTCGCGAGACCTTCGCGCGCATGGCGATGAATGATGAGGAGACCGTTGCGCTCATTGCCGGTGGTCACACCTTTGGCAAGACGCACGGTGCGGGTGATGCCAAGCATGTCGGGCCTGATCCTGAGGCATCGCCGATCGAAGAGCAGGGTTTTGGTTGGAAGAGCAGCTTTGGCAGCGGCAAGGGCGGCGACACCATCACCAGTGGGCTTGAAGTCACGTGGACGCAGACGCCGACGCAGTGGAGCAATTATTACTTTGAGAACCTCTTCAAATACGAATGGGAGTTGAGCAAGAGCCCGGCCGGTGCGCATCAGTGGGTGGCGAAAGGTGCCGAGGCGGACATTCCGCATGCGCATGATTCGTCGAAGCGATTGGTGCCGACCATGCTGACCACCGACCTCGCGCTGCGCTTTGATCCGGCGTATGAAAAAATTTCGCGGCGCTTTCTTGAGAACCCAGCCGAGTTTGCCGACGCTTTTGCGCGCGCCTGGTTCAAGCTGACCCATCGCGACATGGGCCCGCGTGCGCGTTACCTCGGTGCCGATGTGCCGAAGGAAGAGTTGATTTGGCAGGACCCGATCCCGGCGGTGGATCATCCCTTGATCAACGATGCCGACATTGCTGCTCTCAAGGCGCAGGTCTTGGCATCCGGGCTCAAGGTTTCCGAACTGGTGGCAACAGCCTGGGCATCGGCATCGACCTTCCGCGGATCCGACAAGCGCGGTGGTGCCAATGGTGCCCGCATCCGTTTGGCTCCGCAAAAAGATTGGGCGGTCAATGATCCGGAGCGCTTGGCCAAGGTGCTTAAGGCCCTTGAGGGGATTCAGGCATCCTTCAACGGTGCGCAGAGCGGTGGCAAAAAAGTTTCGCTGGCCGACCTCATTGTGTTGGCCGGATGTGCCGGTATTGAGCAGGCAGCGAAGGCTGCAGGGGTCGTTATCAAGGTACCCTTTACGCCGGGTCGCATGGATGCCTCGCAAGAGCAGACCGATGTCGAGTCGTTTGCGGTGCTTCAGCCGGTGGCCGACGGTTTCCGGAATTTCCAGCATGCGAAATTCTCGGTCTCGACCGAGGAACTGTTGGTCGACCGCGCGCAGTTGCTCACGCTCACCGCTCCGGAAATGACCGTGCTGATCGGCGGCCTGCGCGTGTTGAATGCCAACAGCGGTCAATCTCAGCACGGTGTCTTGACCAAGCGCCCAGAAGTTCTGAGCAACGACTTCTTTGTCAACCTTCTCGACATGGCCACCGAGTGGAAGCCGATCTCGAAGGATGGAGATGTGTTCGAAGGGCGCGACCGG
>JAPOLH010000041.1 GCA_029977225.1 Verrucomicrobiaceae bacterium
TATACATGCCACCGCAGGAACCCGGACCGGGAATCGCGCAGGACTCGACCGTTTCGAGTTCGGCGTCGGAATACTCGCCATTGGCGTGTTTGCCCACCGCTTCGAAAACCGAAACGATATCGAGATCTTTTTTCTCGCCCTTCAGCGTGGCGCAGCCAGGCAAAATCGTCCCGCCATAAACAAAAACCGACGGCCGGTTCATTCGCGCCATCGCCATCACGCAGGCCGGCATGTTCTTGTCACAACCACCAATCGCCACAAAGCCGTCCATGCCCTCGCACCCAACCACGGTTTCAATCGAGTCGGCAATGACCTCACGCGATACGAGCGAGTATTTCATGCCCTCGGTGCCCATCGAAATACCATCGGAAATCGTGATGGTGTTGAACACCACCCCCTTGCCACCGGCTGCATCCACACCCTTCGACGATTCGCGCGCCAACTTATCGATGTGCACGTTGCACGGCGTCACCTCACTCCAAGTCGAAGCAATGCCGATGTGCGGTTTGGAAAAATCCTCTTTCTTGAATCCCACGGCATAAAGCATCGCACGACTCGGCGCACGGTCGGGACCATCAAGCATCAGGCTGGAAAACGGACGGGGGTTGTCATTCATCGCGCGCCCATTCTCCGGCCTTAGCGCGCCCAAGGTCAAGAAGCGTGATGCAATTTGGGTTTTGCAATGCGCGGAATTTGCTCAATCTCGGGTCGTGGATTCGATCACGCAGGCAGTTTTGGGCGCCGCAGTTGGCGAGTGGCTTCTCGGCAAAAAAATTGGTAACCGAGCGCTGGCCTGGGGGGCAGCCTTCGGCACCTTGCCCGATCTCGATATCGTCCTTTCACCGTTTCTCGATACTGCGGGCAAGCTTTGGTGGCACCGCGGCCCGAGCCACTCACTTTTGCTCATGATACTTGCCGCGTGGTTCCTTTCCCCATGGCTTGCGAAACTTTGGCGCAAAGAAAAGATCAGCCGCATGCGCGCCGGATGGTTTGTCTTCGCCGCATGGAGCACGCATGTGCTCATCGATTGCTTCACAGTCTATGGCACACTCGTGCTCTGGCCGTTTTCGGGTGTTCGTGTCGGCTTCAACCACCTCTTCATCGTCGATCCGCTCTTCACCCTACCGATGTTGATCGCACTGGTGCGACTGGCATTTTTACGAACGAAAAAACAAATTCCGCAGCGCCAAAAAATCAACGCCTGGGGCCTCGGCATCGCCTCGGCTTATGCCTTGCTCAGCATCGCGATGAAGTTCACAGCCTCTGACGGCTTTGACGCCGATCTAGCCCGGCGTGATGCGAAGGTCATCCGCCGCATGGAGGCCCCCACCCCCTTCAATATCCTGCTCTGGAGATCGGTGGCCGATTGCGGCGACTCGCTATGGGTCGGCTACCGTACGGTGTTCGAATCAAAGAACACCCCCGTGCGATGGACGGTTTATCCAAAGGACGCACACGTCGTGGAGAATTTCGGCACCGCCCACGAGGTGAAAACACTGCGATGGTTTTCGAATGATTGGTGGATCGCGCGCGACCATGTCAAAGGCGCATGGATCGCCGACATGCGGTTTGGCGAAATCCGCAACTGGGGTACCCGCAAAGGCATGGTCGACAATTGCCCGCTCTTCGCTTGGGACTACCGGCCGGATGAACAACATGACAAACTCCGCCAAGCGCGCCAAGTCACGATCAGCCCCGGCGAAACATTCAAACGCCTAGGCCTACGCATCATCGGTCAACGCGATGCCTGGGATGCATATCCGCGCCTCATCGGCGCTACCGGCCAATTGCCCGAAGTCCTGGCTTTGGAGGAATAAAAAAAACGAATGCTTCACGCCGACTGCGGATGCACTGGCATCAGTCCCTCCACAGCATTTCTATCTGAGCCGCTTCAAGCTTCTTCCACTCGCCCTGACCCAATTGACCCAATTCAAAGCGACCAATTGCCGCACGGATCAACCGCAGCGTCGGATACCCTACCGCCGCCGTCATGCGCCGCACCTGACGGTTTTTCCCCTCGGTAAGCCGTAGCTCTATCCATGAGGTCGGGATCAATTTGCGAAATCGTACGGGCGGATTCCGCTCCGCCACCTGCGGCTCTGGCTGCAACAACCTCGCACCACACGGCAGCGTGCGGTAATTTTGAATCTCGATCCCGCCACTTCGCAATCGTTGCAAGGCCTGTTCATCAGCTAGCCCCTCCACCTGCGCCCAATAAGCCCGCCCATGAGCCGCACTCGGATGCAACAGACGATGGTTGAAACCCGCCTCATCCGAAAGCAAAAGCAAACCCTCCGAATCCATGTCCAAACGCCCCACCGGATACACCCCCGCCGGAAACCCAAAATCCGCCAATGTCCTTTGCCCTGGCTGATCCGGCGTAAACTGGCACAACACGCCATAGGGCTTATGAAAGGCAATCACCATGGATTTGGAAAAAATGAAACCTGCCAAATGATGCAAGAGATATGTGCGTCATCGGCCACATGGCAGGGACCTTTGTCCCAAAAGATGCCTCCCGTAAAGAAGTGTCCTCTTCATGCTCTTCCACATTCAAAATTTAACCCTCTTCACCACCCATACGCCCGATCGCTTCTTCAAGCGATGTGACGACGAGGTCGGCGCCGTGGCTTTGGAGTTGGCTGATGCTGAAACTGCCGGTGGCCACTGCGAGACAGCGGGCGCCAATGGCTTTGGCGCAGGCAATGTCTTTGGGGGTATCGCCAATGATCCATGTTTCCTCGGCGCTGAATGATTTACCGCTATGCACTTCGGCGCGTTGCAGCGCGATTGGGCCGAGCCGGTTGCGGTCGGCGTGATCACAACCGTAAGCGCCGAAGGCGAAATAATCGGCCAAGCCAAAATGCCGCACTTTGATGTCCGCACCTTGCGCTGTGTTGCCGGTCAGCAAGCCAAGCGTCGTGCGCTCACTTGCGGCCAGATAATCCAGAAATGGAAAAACGCCATCGATCACGCGTCCGGCGAATTCACCTCGCGCGAGATTTTCTGCCAGTCGCTCATGATAAACGGCAAGGTAGTTTGCAAACCCTTCATCGGTGAACTCCACGCCATAGTGACGATGAATGCCATCGACGATGCCACGGTCGGTCGCGCCAGCGAGGTCGAACTCGGGGCCATCGTCGCCAAAGACCTCGCGCGTGGCTTGTTTCAATGCCGCCATGCCAGCACCGCCGGTATCGACGAGCGTGCCATCGATGTCGAATAGGTAAAGCATCGGCGACACGCGCGGGAAAGCTCCTCAGGACTCGGACTTGCCCGACTCCTCGAGTTTTTCTTCAACGGCGCTTTCAGCTTCGGGTGCTTCGTCCGGCACTTCGTCGTCGAAATCCTCGTCCGCTGCATCATCCTCATCGTGGTCGTCTTCTTCCATCAGCTCGCCGTGGAAGAGATGGAACTTGCGCTTGCGCTGATGCGCAGGCAGCGGTGAAAGGATCATGGCAACGGCCCGGCCATTGAGACGCGGCGGTTGATCCACCTGCGCCATGGTCTTAAGGTCTTCAATGATGCGATTGAGCACGACAAAGCCGAGTTCTTTGTGAGCGTTCTCGCGGCCTTTGAACTGCAGCACGAAACGGCACTTGTGATTCGTGTCGAGGAATCCCTCCGCGCGACCAAGCTTGATGTTGTAATCGTGCTGACCCGTGCCGACGCGGAATTTCACTTCCTTCATGCGCGTCGCGCTCTTCGACTTTTGCTTTTTGAGCTTGGCCTGCTCGTACTTGAACTTGCCATAGTCGATGATCTTGCACACCGGCGGATCCACCTGCCCGGCGATCTCGACGAGGTCGAGCCCGAGCGACTGGGCTTTGGCAAGCGCCTCACGGGAGCCCATGACTCCAAGTTGTTGTCCGTCGGCCATGATGACGCGGACTTTAGGGGCGCGAATTCGGTCGTTGATCCGCGTCATGTCGCGGTAACGACCCCGGTTTTGGTCTCTTTGTGGCTTAGCGATGGCTTTGTCCTCCAATGGGTGGATGCGACGTCAGGGTCTGTGCGCGGACAGGGCCGCGGCAAATCCGGACGAAGAGTGTCGTGAAACGATGAGCCTGCTGCAAAATCATGAAATGCGTACAGCGGAAGGCATGCGGCCTGCAGGACCGAGCGTGAGCGTCATTAGGTGTCGTTTCAGGGAAATCATGAGGCAGCCGATTGGCTTGCGAAATCACCATCAAGCGGTGATGGGCATTTGATAGGCGATCCAGTCGCCGCGAGCAAGACTCTTTTTTGTCCGCATTTAGAAGGCGTCAGGCTATCTTCGGGATTGCATCGGCGTAAGGCATGAAAAATGATCCGCAATTCCAAATCAGCAAGCCATGCCATCTCATACCTTCATTGCCGTCGACCTCGGAGCGGGCAGCGGCCGCGTGATCGCCGCTACCACCGACCTCAATAAAATCGAACTTGAGGAAATTCACCGCTTCGACAACCCCGGCACCGAATTGCCAGGAGGATCGTTTTGGAACATTGTTGGCCTTTACCGCGACATTCTCGAAGGCTTGCGCCGAGCAGTTGAGATTCACGGCGATCGCATCATTTCTATTGGCATCGACACTTGGGGCTGCGACCACGGGCTGATCGGCCAAAATGGCACCCTGCTTGGTGTGCCCCATCAGTATCGTGACCCACGATTTGAGGGCATGGCAGAGGTCATGCACGGGCTCATGTCCGAAGCGGAGATTTACAGCCACACCGGCATCAAGACGAATTTCTACAACAGCTCGCTGCACCTCTTGGCCGAGGCTCACAGAAAAAATCCCGCACTCGATGCGGCAGAAACGTTGCTCTTCATTCCCGACCTCCTCGCGTATTGGCTCACCGGTCGTCGAGCCGTCGAGCGCAGCATCGCATCGACCTCACAATTGGTTGACCCCCGCACCGGAGACTGGGCTTGGCAAGTCATCGACGCGCTCGGCTTACCACGCAAGATTTTCGGTGAAATCGTCGACCCTGGCACCGTGCTAGGCCCCATCCGTGAGGAAGTCGCCAACTTCATCGGCAAGGCTGGCATCCCCATCATTGCCTCGGCCAGCCACGATACAGCTTCGGCTGTGGCCGGCATCCCCATGAGCGACAATGGTAAACTTTGGCTGTCGTCTGGGACCTGGTCGATCATGGGCGTCGAAACCAAAACACCAGTGACCACCCGTGATGCGCTCGCACGCGGCTTTAGCAACGAGCTCGGCGTGAACCATACCGTGCGATTCCTCAAAAACATTGCAGGCCTCTGGCTCATTCAGGAATGCAAACGCCAGTGGGAACTCGACGGGGAAACGATCGACTATGCGACCATGACGCAAATGGCCGACGAAGCCGAACCATTTTCCGCATTCATCAATCCCGACGACGCGGTCTTCGCCAGCCCTGGCAACATGCCGGAAAAAATCCGCACTTGGTGCGAAAAAACCGGGCAAAAGGTTCCCCATGATAAAGGCACGATCCTGCGCGTTGCCACCGATTCGCTCGCGCTGAAATACCGCGAGGTTTTTGAAAATATCAAGGCCTTCACCGGAACCACGTTCACTCAACTTCACGCCGGCGGCGGCGGCATCCAAAACGAACCTCTCTGCCAATCAACCGCCGACGCTCTCGGCATCACTGTCATCGCCGGCCCCATCGAGGCCACCTCCTGCGGCAATGTGATCACGCAGATGGTCGGAACCGGTCACCTCGACAGCTTCGAAACCGGGCGCGAACTCATCCGCCGATCATTCGAATTCAAAACCTACCAACCCGGCCGTAGCACCGAGTGGAACGCCGCTTACGAGCGCTTCAAGGCGCTGGTTTGAAAAACGGCAGAGCTTCTTCACAAGGGGACACGGATAGTTTGGGCGCTGGTGGGAGAGACGAGACTTCAAGAAGCAAGATTCAAGAGAAGAGTCTGCTTCTTCATTATCTTCCCAGATGATCAATGACTATTGACCTCTTCTTCTCTGCTCTCCTTGGCTGCCTTGGCGGCGAATCATTTCTGAGTGATTCGCTCCTGTCGGATCAATTCGTGACGCGCATCGGCATCAACACATAAAGGAAGGTTCCTTCGATGCGCAGAACACCGGGGCTCATCTCGTCGATGAGGTCGAGATAAACATGCTCGCTATCGAGCGCACGCAGCGGGGCTTGGAGGAATTCAGGATTGAACGCGATCTGCATCGGCGGGCCCTGATAAATCACATCCATGGACTCCTGAGCTTCACCGACATCCGGCGAGTTCGCGGTCACCTCGATGCGATTTTCGCTGAAGACGAGCTTCACCGAATTTGCCTTGTCCGAGGAGAGCAGCGAAACACGACGCACGGTCTCGAGTAGCGCCTCGCGCGAAATCACTACGCGCTCGTTGCTGTCGCCCGGGATCACCTGACGGTAGTTGGGATAGTTGCCGTCGATGAGCTTGCTGCAAAGCAGGGTGTCGCCGATCGCAAAGGAGATCTGATTGTCGTTCAGCTTCAAGATCATGTCACCGTTGTCGCCGAGCAGGCGTTGGAGCTCTTGGACTGCCTTCGATGGGATGATGACATCCGTCTCGTGCGAAGCGGGAAACTCAAGATCGGAATCGACCATTGCAAGACGGCGTCCGTCGGTCGCCACCAGCGTCATTTTACCATCGCGGAACGAGGTGAAGATACCGTTAAGAACATAGCGGGTCTCATCGGTCGAGATGGCATAGGAGGTTTTTTTCAAACCATCGCGCAGGACATTTTGCGGGATGCGAAATTCCTTGGCAGCGGAGAAATCCGGCAATGGCGGGAATTCACTCTCGCCGAGGCCGATGATCTTGAAGAATGACGGACCACTGCGAATCGATGCGTGGTTCTTCGAATCCACCGACACCTCAACCTCGCTCGCGGGCAACTCACGCACGATGCTCACGAGGCGCTTGGCCGGCAATGTGGTGGCACCTTCTTTGTCGATCTGAGCTTCGACCGATCCAGTAATTCCAACATCGAGGTCGGTGGTGGTGAACTGCAGGCGCCCATCACGGGCGACGAGGAGAACATTGGAAAGAATTGGCAGCGTTGTGCGCGAGCTGACAACGTGCTGAACCTTTTGCAGACCTTCGAGAAACGCTTCCTTGGAAATACGGAATTTCATGAAATAAAACCGGGTGGTTGACCACGGGAGTTTCCGTTTTCGCGAGGGCTTGGCAAGCCTATCTGTTCATTTGGCCGAAGAATCCTCCGACGAGCGCGAAATCAGCGCTTCAGCCGTGATTCCAGTCGCTCGATCATCTCCCGCATGCCGGGCTCACCTTCGACTTTCTCGACGACTTTTTTGCACGCGTGGATCACCGTGCCGTGGTCCCTGCCGCCAAAGGCCTCGCCAATTTCAACCAGCGAACCCTTAGTCAGCGAGCGGCTCAAGTACATCGCCACCTGACGCGGAAAAGCGATGCTCGCTGGGCGACGACGGCTGGTCATGTCGGCCAGCCTCACATCGAAGTGCTCAGCCACGGTTTTTTGGATCGCATCGATGCTCACTTGGCGGCTGGCCTCCTCGCGAAGCAGGTCCCGCAGCAGGTGTTCGACCTTCTCGACCGTGAGCGCATCGCCCGCCAGCGAGACATATGTCGCCACCCGCATCAGAGCCCCTTCGAGGCGCCGGACATTGGTGCGGATTTTCTCAGCAAGAAACGCCAGAATCGATTCATCGACACCCACCTTCCAGTCGTGCGATTTCTTGCGCAAAATCGCGAGGCGGGTCTCCATCTCAGGGGCCTGCATCTCAACAGTCAACCCGCACTCAAATCGTGAGATGAGGCGTGGCTCGAGGTTTTTGATTTCGCAGGCCGGCCGGTCACAGGTAAGGACCACCTGATTGCGCCCGTCCAATAGAGTGTTGAAGGTGTGGAAAAACTCTTCCTGCGAGCGCTCCTTGCCCGCAAGAAACTGCACGTCATCAATCAACAGAACATCGGTGCTGCGGTAACGCCGACGGAATTTCTCAAGCTCGCCACGCCGCACGGCGTCGATGAACTCATTGGTAAACTTTTCACAGGTCAGGTAGACGACCCGCGAGGCCGGGCGACGGCGCAAAATTTCTTGGCCGATGGCCTGCATCAGGTGGGTCTTGCCCAACCCCGGGCCGCCGTAAATGAACAGCGGGTTGTAGCCGATCCCTGCCTTCTTGGCCACCGCTTCGCAGGCGGCATGCGCAAACTGGCTGTTGGAACCCACCACAAAACTTCCAAAGGTGTGAGCCGGATTGAGGCCGGATCCCTTGATCCGCCTCTCAAGTGCCTCCCCCTCCAGCGTTGGCGCGCGTCCAGCCCGAACAGAGGAAACCGAGCCATCCTTGCCCGCCGCAGGCACCTTGGCATCGTTCACCACCACCGCAACCTCACGCACACCATCAAAGGCCTCGCAGACCGCCGCCCGCAGCTCCGGCAGGTAATTGGTCTCGATCCACACCTGGTGAATCTCTCCGGGCACGGCCAAAGTGCCGACCGCATCGCTCACACCCTTCCAGACCGCAGCGCCGAACCAACGCTGAAATGCGTCCTCCCCCACGGCACGCCTCAACGCAACACTCACCGCGTTCCACCCGTCAGCCCCGTCATCAATGTTGTGAATTTTGTTTGCCTCACATGCTTCCGCCTCAACCGATTCCATTGTTTTGCCGTAAATTTAAAAAGTTTCATTGCCCTGCATCAAACCCACTTCATCGAGCAGTGGCGTCGTGCGATGGCGTTACTCTGAGCAACCAAGTCGTGTGATGGAAAATAATTTTTACAGCCACTCACCGCACATCGCAAAGCATGCGATTCCACAAGCGTTCCACGAAAAGATTTTTTTGAAACTTGACTGCGGATTTACTTCAATTTTCCAAAGCAAAACAAGACCCGCAAACGCGTTATTTTCCTATTCCATTGAAAAACAAGCACATTGCGCTGTTAGGGCATCGGCACAAAAAATTTATATCGGCGCAAAAGTGCATCAGGCACTCTGCGCGCAGTTCCGCGCGTCACTGCGGAAGCACAATGCCACGGCCGCCGTCACCAATGTCCCGGCCATGATGCGCCACGGAAACTCAATCACGGGCATCCACGCGGGATTCTCGTACAAATGCACGCCCACGAGCATTTTCCAGAGGTCGTTTGGCAAATTGCTCAACAAGGCCACAGCCAAAAATCCCGCCAGCATCGCAATCGGATTTCCAAACTCGCTGCCACGGGTGCGCGTGAACAAGGCCACCATGAAAATCCCTAACAGCGAGCCGTAAGTGTAGCCAAAACTTCCCAGAATAATGCCGATGATGCTGAGCTCGGGGTTGTGCGCCTTGACGAAAGCGGTGGCGAGACCAACGCCGATCAGTATGAGCGTAAACCAAAGCGTCGACCACTTGATCACACGCACCCGAGAGGCGTCGTCCTCAGGGGTTTTGAACCAACGGAAATGAAAATCGCGCGAATAACTCGTCGCCAATGAGTTCATCGCCGTACCCAGAGATCCCATCGTGGTGGCCAAAACGCCCGCAACCACCAATCCCCTCAATCCGCCAGGCATGACATCGATCACAAAGTACGGGAAGACCCTCGTGCTGTCCGGTTTGCCCCCTGCCATTGGCAGATTTGCGTCATTCACGACATGACCGTAGTAGACAGAGAGCAAGATCCCGATGGTTAGCACGGCATAAGTCACCGGAATGTCGGCGATGCCCGAAAGAATGGTCGCCACCGCACTCTGTTTCTTGTCCTTGGCGGTCAGCATGCGTTGCACCATGTCCTGATCGGTGCCGTGGGTGGCCAGCGTCACAAATAGCGAACCAAATAACGCCGCCCAGACAGTGAATTCGGTTTCGAGCACGCTCTTGATTTTCCCCCAAGTGCTGTCCGCCGGTGCATCGCCCTCCCACTGCCAGAGTCTCAGGTCACCCGCCGCCGTGAGATGCGATTTCGCACCCTCCCAACCGCCGGGAATATGACCCAACAGGAAAAATACCGAAAATCCGAGTGCACAAAACAGCACCAGAATCTGCAACACATCGGTCCAGATCACCGCCTTGATTCCACCAATCGCGGTGTAGGCAGCTGTCAGCAAACTGATCACCACCAGAGCCGCGCCGGTGAACCAAAATTGTTCCCAATTCCCCAAGGGATTTTCCGGATTCATACGGTCCCAGATCACCAGCAGCAAAAGAGTCGGCACCCACAGGCGCGAACCGCTGGCCAAGGAACGGGTGAGCAAAAACACCCCGCTGGCAATGCGCCGCGTGCGCGGGCCGAAACGAGTTTCCAAAAATTCGTAAATGCTCACCACATTGTGCCGGTAATACGCCGGGATGAACACCGCGCTGACGATCAGGCGCGCCAGCAGGTAGCCAACCATCAGCTGGGCGTAAGTGTAATTTCGCGAACGAAACCCCTCGCCCGGAGAACCAAAGAAAGTCCCTGCGCTGATTTCCGAAGCAAGGATCGAAGCCAGAACCGCCCACCAAGGGATCGACCTTCCGCCGAGCGCAAATTCCGACACATTGCGGTTTCGGGTGCTGAAATGCACCCCGATGGCCACAATCACTGCGAAGTAAATGCCGATGACAAAAAGATCGAACGCAATTGCTGACATGGCCCGAAACTAGTTCCATCCACGGTCAGTCCAAGCTCGGAATTGGGCAGAAAAATCACGCCGGATAAGCCGATGAAATTTTCCCGGCCCACTCACGGGCCCGCGCCGCATAGTCCAGCTCATCGCCTGCATAAAGAATGCCACGCGAGACATTGATCACGTCCGGCGCGCTGCGCCCAGCTGCCGCCAATGAAGCCAAGTCACCCCCCTGCGCGCCCAAGCCGGGAATCAACAGCGGCGCATCGGGGAATTTCGCCAACACATCCGACGCATTGGTCAGGCCCAAGACATAACCGACATCAGTCGCTCGATCCTCGCGCGATGCCCGCGCGCCAAGCGCCGTCACCAACTCAAAAACCGATCGCCCATCCGCCAATTGCTGGCGTTGGAAATCAGCCGACCCGGCATTTGAGGTGACCGCAAGCAGATAGACACCTTTGCCCTGCCAATCGAGAAACGGCTCGATCGAATCGTAGCCGAGAAATGGATTGAGCGTCACGGCATCGACATCCCAAGCGTCGAAATACCCCTGCGCATAATACTTTTGCGTCTCGCCGATGTCACTGCGCTTGGCGTCGAGAATCACCGGTACTTCCTTGGGCATCCCTTTGAGCAACTCGTCCAGCAAGCGAATGCCCTCAATCCCCATCGCCTCAAAGTAGGCCATGTTTGGCTTGAACGCCGCCGCATAGGGCGCGGTCTGCTCGATAACCCGCAGCATCAGCTCACGCGCCACTTTCGCACCTCCCTCACCCGGCCGCGGATCAAGCCCCACACACAGGCGCGAACCCGTTTCACCAATCCGCTGCCTCAGCTTTTCATTGTAACGCATGCCCAAGTAATGCCCATTCACCCACCCGCGAAAACGCAAAAATCAAATCACCGGCGATTTTGGAAAAAAGTCCAAGCCCACCATGTCGCTCCACCACTTGCCACGGTGTCCGAGGCGCCCCATTTCAATCTTTCACCCGTTCGACATTGGCGCCGAGCATCAGCAACTTTTCATCGATGTGCTCGTAGCCGCGGTCGATGTGATAAAGGCGGCTGATCTCCGTGCTGCCCTTGGCCCTCAAGGCCGCTAGCACCAGCGCTGCCGATGCGCGCAAATCGGAAGCCATCACCGGCGCTGCGGACAAGCCCGCGACACCGCGCACCACCGCCGTGCCAGCATCGACCTTGATGTCGGCACCCATGCGCTTGAGCTCAGCACAATGCATGAAACGCTGCGGGAAAATGGTGTCCTTGATCACGCTGATCCCCGGCGTGGTGGCCAGCAGCGCGGTCATCTGTGCCTGCATGTCGGTCGGATAGCCCGGATAGGGGGCGGTCACGAGATCGACACCGCGCGTTTGATCGCCGCGATGAATGACGCATGAATCACCGGCTTCGTTGAATTCAACGCGGTGCCCTGACTCTACGATCGCTGCCGTGATTGCCTTGAGGTGCTCACGCGAGACGCGGTTGAGGCGCACGCCATCGCCGGCAATGGCGGCAGCGGCCATAAAGGTGCCTGCTTCAATGCGATCGGGAATGACCGTGTGCTCGACGCCATGAAGCTCCTTCACGCCCTCGACCACGATGCGCCGCGTGCCCGCACCGGAAATTTTCGCACCCATCGCATTGAGGAAATTTGCAAGATCGAGCACCTCCGGCTCGGCTGCTGCCGATTCGATGATGGTGATGCCATCGGCAAGCGTGGCCGCCATCATGACATTGTCGGTGCCAAGCACGGTTGGTCCGTGCGTGCCTCGCAAATCAATTTCCGCACCACGCAAACCATTCTTTGCCGTCAGCAAAATGTTACCACCCTCGACCTCAACCTTCGCACCCAAGGCCTCAAGCCCGCGCAAGTGAAGATCCACGGGACGGTCTCCAATCACGCAGCCGCCCGGCAGTGAAACCACCGCTCGACCCTTGCGCGCCAGAAGCGGACCCATCACACAAATCGATGCCCGCATGCGGCGCACGAGATCGTAGGGCGCGACATCGGAAATCTCGGCACAATTGATGCGCACCGTGCCCGACGAACGCTCCACATCCGCCCCCAATGCGCTGAGGATCTGGATCATGTAATTCGTATCCGAGACATCCGGGACGCGGCGAATGATGCATGGCTCACCAGTCAACAGCGTCGCTGCAAGAATCGGCAATGACGCGTTCTTCGAACCGGAAATGTTGATCGATCCCCGCAGGGTCGCGCCGCCGTGAACTATGAGTTTATCCATGAAAAAAAATCGGGTCTATGCAATCGGCCGCCGGGCAAAGGGAAAACGAGCCACTCCGGAGAGATCGGTTTTTACTTCGATGTCGGCGAAGCCGGACTTTCGGAGAATTTCCTCCACATGTGAAGCCTGATCGTGCCCGATTTCTAAAACCAGCCACGCACCAGGCTTTAGGCGCGAATAGGCCTCAGGAATAAAGCGCCGAATGACATCGAGACCGTCGTCCCCTCCAAACAAGGCCAGAGCCGGATCGTGCATGACCTCACGCGAAAGGCTCGCCCGCTCGCTCTCTGGCACATACGGCAGATTCGCGACGATACCATCGAACTCCCCCTCGACGGCCGAGAACAAATCGCTACGCAACAAGTGCACGTTGCCAATTCCCAGCGCCGCCGCATTTTCCCTCGCCAGGGCAAGCGCGTCCTCCGAAACATCGGCAAGGGTCACATGCCAATTTGGACGCTCCGCCGCAAGGGTGAGCCCAAGCACGCCCGATCCGCAACCCATGTCGAGCACCTTGAGATCTTCGCCCATCGACATCGAAAGAATCCACTCGGCCAGCTCTTCAGTCTCAGGCCGCGGAATCAACGCACGCGCATCGGATTTGAAATCGCGATGATGAAATGAAACCACGCCCAGCACATGCTGCAAGGGCACGCCCTCGCCGCGACGCTTGAGCATGTCGCGCAAGGGCACCAACTCGCTTTCGCCAAGTGGTCGGTCAAACTGCGTGTACAGCTGCATCCGCGTGCAAGCCAACTGATGCGCCACCATGATCTGCATATTGCGACGCGCGTCTTCGATGCCGCGCTTTTCCAGATATCGCGTGCCGCCATCAATCGTTTCCAAAACCGTGCTCATCCGGATCGCCACGGACCTTGCGGCATCACGACCGACGCGCCAAGCACTTTGATCCTATAGAAAAATCGTAGGGCATGCGCATCAGCGCGCGCCCGCGGCCTTGAGCTTCGCCACGGCTTCATTCAGCCGCCGCCGTGCCTCTGCGACCTCGGCCTCGAGCTTGCGAACGCGATCGTCCCGCTGCGCGATGGCCGCCTGCCACTTGCCAACATCGCCACCCGCTTGCTTAAGCGCCGCTTCAAGTTCGGCAATTCGCGCATCCTTGGTCATCGCCACCGACTTGCCCGACTCAACCGCTTTGCCCGATTGCTCGGCCGCCTCCTTGAGCACTTGGAGATCACGCTCAAGCGCCACACAGCGGGCAGTTTCCTCCGCCGTCTTGGCGTTGGCCTCGGCCAGCGAGGTTCTCAAATTCGCCAGCTCACGACCCGATACATATTCACCGCGCCATTGCACCACAACCAAAGCCACCAGCACCATACAGCCGATGGCATTGATCCATGTGATGGTGCGCGCATTCATGAGAAATCAGTTTTTCACCTCACGCGTTTCAATGCCGACCTTTTCCACGCCCGCAGCCTTCACCGCATCGAGCACACCCACGACCTGGCGGTGACGCGTCTCGGCATCGGCCGAAATCATCACGCGCGTTTCACCACCGGCCACCGCCGATTTCAAACGCGTCGTGATCTCGGAAAGCGTCACCACCTTGCTGTCCCATGTCGTCACGCCCTCGGCATCGATCGCGATCTGGATCGGCGGCGTTGTCGTTTCCTCCTGCGCGCTCGAAGCGGTAGGAAGATTGATCGGTACCCGCCGCACATGCGTCATGCTCAGGCTCACCAACATGAATGCGGCGAGCAGGAAAAACATGATGTCGATCAAAGGAATGATCTCAATGCGGGCTTCATCGCCCTCGTCATCACCACTCTGCGATTGGAGCTTTACCGGCATCAGCGTGCGGACTTGTTCGGGGAAAAATTTTCAAGGTCATGACCATGCTCTTTGGCGGATTTGACCAAGATTTCGCTGTGATTGATCCATTGCTCGAGAGACCCGCGCAGCGATGACACCCGCTTGCGAAAAAAATTGTACGGCAGCAGGCAAAGGATCGCGATGCCGATGCCGCAGGCGGTCGCGATTAAGGCCTCGGCGATGCCGCCAGAAACCTTCGAGGGTGCCAGCGATTCATCACCCACAAACGAAAACGACCCCATGATGCCGACCACCGTGCCCAACAGGCCTCAAAAGCGGTGCCAGCGTGATGAGCGTGCTGATCACCCACATGCGCGCCTCGGATTTTTCGATCAGGCGCATCGCATCGAGCTGCATCGCTGCGAGCATCGAGGTACGCGCATGACTGATGCCCTCAGCCAGATTGCGCAAGTAAGGATCCTCCGAACCATCGGCAAGTTTCCACGCCTTAGAAAAATCACCTGTGCCTACCGCTTCGCGTGCCTCCTCCTGTTCGGACGGACGCAATCTCCCACGCAATTGCATCCACCAAAACACACGATCCAAAATTGCACAGAGAGCGAGCAGAAAAGTGGCAAGGATCGGCCACATGACCCAGCCGCCTTCGATGAAAGTTTCAATGACGATGTTTGCAATCATGGATCAGGAATTCCGGAGTTTGAACACGATGGGTTTCTTGAATGTCATCACGCTACCCGGTGGAAATTTCCAATTTTTCACCGCGCGCAAAGCTTCTTCGTTCAGCACCGCCCAGGGGCATGGCGAAGCGATGTGCGCCGAGCTCACGCGCCCGCTGGGGTCGACGGTGAACTCGATCAGCACCGTGCCGACCTGACCTTTGTTGCGGGCCTCGGAGGGATAGCGCGGCGCAGGCATGCGACCGGCTGCAAGTCGC
>JAPOLH010000042.1 GCA_029977225.1 Verrucomicrobiaceae bacterium
GCCGGGCGGCCTCACCCGCGTCGCCCTGCGCAAGGGCTCACTGGTCGTGAACTCTTCCCAAGGCGGCGGCAGCAAGGACACCTGGGTGCTGCGCCACTAAAAAACAGCCATGTTATCGAGAGTTGCCAACACGCTTTACTGGATGGTCCGCTATGTCGAGCGGGCCGACAACCTCGCGCGTCTGATCGATGTGAACCAGCAGTTGTTGCTCGATTCCGAAAGCCTCGACAGTGAGCGTCTTCGCGAGTTTTGGCAGCCGATCATTTTGAGCACCGGCGATGAGGAATCCTTTCATTCGATTTATGATCAGGCGGGAAGCAGCGAGGTGATCCGCTATCTCACCGATGATCCGCGAAATCCGAACAGCATCACCTCGTGCATCGCCTTGGCGCGTGAGAATGCGCGTACGGTGCGCGATCAGCTTTCCGACGAACTGTGGGAGGAGCTCAATGCCTTGTATCTTTTTACCCGCTCCAAAGAGGCGGAAAACCTCGTGGCATCGGATCCACCGCGTTACTATGAACGGGTGAGGCGAAGTGCCGTGACCTTTCTTGGCATTGCAGCTTCGACCACTTCGCGCGACGAGGCATGGGACTTCATGGATTTGGGAAGATATCTCGAGCGTGCTGACAAGACAACGCGCTTCCTCGATGTCGCAAGTTATCTACCATCAGGTGAAGATGATACGGCTGATGTTTCATCGGACCATTTGCATTGGTCGGCGATTTTGCGTTCGTGTGGAGCGCTTGGTGCGTTTCGTGCGGTCGAAAGGCAGATCAGCGCCAAAGGAGTGGTTGATTTTCTGGTGTTTTCCCCGCATTTTCCGCGGTCGGTGCATTACTGTGTTGAGCGCGTCGATGTGAGTTTGCATCGGATCTCCGGCACGCCGCGCGGGACATTTTCAAACAAGGTGGAGCGCGAAACAGGAAGGTTGCTTGCGGATCTTGCCTTCGGGTCGGTCGATGAGGCCTTTGGTGCCGGGTTGCATGAATACCTTGATGCATTGCAGCAACGTTTCAACGAGATCGGCGAAGCGATCTTCGAGAGTTATGTCTTGATGCCAGATCGCATCCAAGTTAACGCCATGCCCGAGCCAAGGACGTCATCGGCCTTGGCGATGTGGCAAATGCAACAACAACAGCAGCAGTGAGCGGTTTGTCTGGGTCAGAACCATCAGTGGCGGGAGTGAGGCTCGCCGTGCTTCACAGGACGACCTTTCATTATGGTCTGCCGGTCACCCAAAGCGTGAATACACTGCATCTTGAGCCGCGCACCTTTCCCTACCAGAAAACCATTTCGGCGTTGATCCGCGTGTTGCCGGCGACGCGCCTTCGTCGCTTTACGGATTTGTTTCAAAATGTGACGCATCACTTCGAGTTGCCCGATGCGCATTCGAGATTGGAAATCGAGAGTCGCATTCGCGTTCACAACCTACCGCTCGACATTTCCGATGAGAGCCGCACAGCGACGCGCGATGCCTATCGTGATCCATCGATTCGCGAGCGAATCTGGCCGTATGTGCAGGAAAGCCGACGGGTCAACAGGACGCCAGAAATCTGGCGGCAGTCGGTCGATATTGCGAGTGGTCATGACTCGGTTTACGGGCGTGCCTGTGCGTTCATGAAATGGATCCATGATGAGTTCCGTTATGAACCTGGGGCCACCGGTGTGGGTACGCAGGTCGAGGAGTCATTTCGAATGAGATGTGGTGTCTGCCAAGACTTCACGCATGTGATGTTGGCGATGTGCCGTGCGGTGGGAGTGGCAGCGCGCTATGCCTCGGGATATTTGTACAATGGCCCGCGCGATACGCTGGTGGGCGCGCAGGCCTCACACGCATGGTGCGAGGTTTATCTGCCTGCCGCGGGATGGATCGGATTTGATCCGACCAACAACACGCTCGCTGATGAAAGATACGTCAAGGTCGCTGTCGGCAGGGACTATGACGATGTGGCACCGGTGGTCGGAAGCTACCACGGTCACGGCCACTGCCGCATGGAGGTGCATGTGGAAGTGGAAAAAATCTGATCCCGCGAGTCGGGAGGAGTTTTCTTAAAACGGCTTTGCCAGGCCAAGCCATGCCGAAGCGGCGGCCGCTGCGATGCTGATCACCAGCACGATGGGGGCGGGCATGATCTTGCGCTTGGCGAAGAGTGGGGCGATGCCGAGAAGGAGCCACAGGCCGATCTTGATCATCCACCAATGTTGATCCATCGGCGGTTTCTTGAGCATGGCAAAGCCAACCAAGAGAATCAGCACAAGCGACACACCGTGCAGGATCGAGGCCGCTTTTTGGCGTGAGCCGGCAAGCAGGGTGGAGCCGAGCGAGGCGAAGAGCGCGAAGGCTGCTGCGATGTGCAGTGTTTTGAGGATGATGGGATCCATGGTGTTGGAAAGTTGGTGAATCGTATCGGCGAAAGCAAGGTGATTGTGGTCAGCAAGGATGGTGCGCACAAGCGCCGATCACACCGGTTGTTGCTGCGAAATGCAGTGGAGTGTGCCGCCTTCCTCGACGAGCTCGAGACAATCGATGCCGGTGACCTCACGGCCGGGGAAAAGCTCACGAATCATGCCGAGCGCGCGGTCGTCGTTTTTGTTTTGCCGAAATGTCGGCACCAGCACGCCGCCATTCACGATGAGAAATTGATATAGGATGCCGGCAAGACCGGCAGTCGCCAACCGGGGATTTCGCAGGATTCGGGCAGTGGAATTTCGACCACCTCGAAGGGCCGACCATTGGGGCCGTGAAATGATCGCAGCCGTGCGAGGTTGTCATCGAGCACCGCGCGGTTGGCCGATTGCGAAGAGCTCTCGACGCAGGCGAGAATCGTGGTTTCGTCGATGAAGCGCGCGAGGTCGTCGATGTGACCATCGGTGTCGTCGCCGACGATGCCTTGCTTGAGCCAGAGGATGTCGGTGACGCCGAGGCCATCGCGGAGTTTTTGCTCGATTGTCGCGCGGTCGAGTTGCGGGTTGCGGTTGGGATTGAGCAGAACTGCTTCGGTGGTGAGCAGTTGGCCGCGACCATTCACTTCGATCGCGCCGCCTTCAAGGATCATGCCGCACTTGAAGCGTCGCATGCCAAGCGAGGTGGCGATGCGCGAGGGGATGGCGTTGTCGAGATCCCATGGTGGAAATTTTCCGCCCCAGGCGTTGAATTCCCAATCGGTCACAGCGACTTCGCCGGTCGTGTGATGTTTCACAAAAATCGGCCCATGGTCGCGGCACCACACATCGTTGTGGGGATGATCGAACAGCTCCACGCGTTCCGGCACGGCTTTCGCGCGATCGCACGCTGCAATGATCGACGAATGATTTTCGGCGGGGGCGTTGATGCGCACCATTTCATGACGCGAAATGGCGGCAGCAATCTCGGCGAACTTTGCGTGAATCGAATCGCGTTTCGCTCCACCCCAGTGGCGTGGATCGTCGACCGGCCATGAGAGCCACACCGCCTCTTGGGCGGACCACTCGGCGGGCATGCGGAATCCTTCGGATGCGGCGGACATGGCGGGATGATGGATGCAAACTGGTCTATTGATCCAGTCGCGAATTCCGCGCGCTGGCCATGCGTGTGCCAAGTTACCGCTTGCCGATATGAATTGCCCCCACTAGACAACATCACAGTCACCATGAAATTTCTGCCAATCGTATCTGTTGCTTGGGTTTTGATTTCTGCCTTTGCGCATGCAGCGGTTGGCCATGAACCGGCTTACCCGAATCTTGCGAGTGGAGAAGTGCAATACGCCTCGTTTCCCAAGCCCTTGGAAACTTATGCGTCGAGCGGTGGTAGTGTGTTCGAAATCCTCAAGGCGCGCGCGGTGGCCGATCCCTTCAATGTGGCGGCAACGATCGTTTTCCTGTTGGCGATTTTGCATACCTTCGCTGCCGGGCCCATCAATCGTCTGGCGCACCACTACGAGCACAAGCACGAGGAGCAACTTCGTGTGCGCGGAGTACGCGACAACCTACACCCGGACGGGGTGGCCGAGGTTTCCTTCAAGGCGACCGTTTTGCATTTTCTCGGTGAGGTCGAGGCGGTCTTCGGCATCTGGGTGCTCGTGCTCGCCGGTGTCGCGGTCTATTTTCACTCGTGGAATGACTTCGTGCTCTATGCGGCGGAAGACCGGGTTTACACCGAGCCGCTCTTTGTGGTCGTCATCATGGCCATCGCCGCGAGCCGACCGGTTTTGCGCTTTGCCGAAGCGATGATGGCCAAGGCTGCGGCGCTCGGTGGCGGCACACCCACAGCATGGTGGATGAGTGTGCTGGTCATCGCGCCGGTGCTGGGTTCCTTCATCACCGAGCCGGCAGCGATGACAATTGGCGCATTGCTGCTTGGTAAAAAATTCTATCACTTTCATCCGTCGCCGAAGCTTGCCTACGGCACGCTTGGCTTGCTGTTTGTGAACATCTCCGTGGGTGGCACCTTGACGAGTTTTGCCGCGCCGCCAGTGTTGATGGTGGCAGGAAAATGGGGATGGGACACACCATTCATGATCGAACACTTCGGTTGGAAAGCGCTGATCGCCATAGTGATTTCCTCGGTGCTTTATTTCGTATTTTTCCGCAAGGATCTCTTCAAACTCTCGGACCGTGCCGATGGTGTTGAGGATGGGGTGCTTCATGCCGCGCCATGGGCAGAGAGGGATCATCCGATTCCAGCGTGGGTGACGCTGGTGCATCTCGCATTTCTTGGGTGGACGGTTTACGCAGCGCACTTCCCGGTGCTCTTCGTCGGAGGGTTTTTGTTCTTCCTCGCCTTCACCGTGGCGACGCGCCATCATCAGAATCCTATCGCACTTCGCAGCCCGATGCTGGTCGGGTTTTTTCTTGCGGGATTGGTCATCCACGGCGGCTGCCAGGCCTGGTGGATTGAGCCGGTGATCAAGGCGCTCGATGATCATGCGCTGATGCTTGGAGCGACGATTCTCACCGCCTTCAATGACAACGCGGCCATTACCTATCTTGCCGCGCAGGTCGAGGGGATTTCATCGGCAGCGAAACATGCAGTGGTCGCTGGTGCGGTGACCGGCGGTGGACTCACGGTCATTGCAAACGCGCCCAACCCGGCGGGGCAAAGCATCTTGGCAAAATATTTTCGCGGCGGTGTCTCGCCGCTTGGCCTTTTTCTTGGTGCCTTGGTTCCCACGATCATCATGTATCTTTGCTTTGTGTTTTTGCCAAACGGCAGCGCCAAGGAGCATCCGGCTGAGGTGCCTGCTGCTCATCAATCCATCACGCCCAAGCACTGACCCCTATGTTTACCGGACTCGTAGAAGCACTTGGCTTGGTGGTCTCGCTCGACGCGGAGAAAGGGCAAGCCAGACTCGTGCTTGAAATTTCTTTCGTGTCCGAACTGGCGCTTGGGGATTCGGTCGCGGTGAACGGCTGCTGCCTCACGGTGGCTTCAATCGAAGGCCGTCATGTCGCTTTCGATCTTCTGGCGCAGACGCTGGATGTCACCTCGCTCGGTGGCCTGAAGCGCGGCATGGTGGTCAACCTTGAGCGAGCCATGCAGGTTGGCGATCGCTTTGGCGGTCATTTCGTCCAAGGCCATGTCGATGCGTTCGGCATCATCTGCGGCATGGATGAGCGCGGGCAGGATCATGTGGTCGAGGTCGAATTGCCCGAAGCGATCGCAAGGTTGTGCATCGAGAAAGGTTCGCTGGCGATTGATGGCATTTCTCTCACCATTGCGTCCCTGGTTGGTGAGCGTGCGGTCTTTTGGATCACGCCGCACACCTGGCAGCATACGAACCTCCATGCGGCGGAGGTTGGACAAAGAGTTAATCTCGAGGCCGACATGCTTGCGAAACATGTCGACCGGTTGTTGGCCGCACGGATGGCGGATCGCGTGTAGGCTCGCCACCGATTCGATAGCCGCAAAAGTGAAGGGCGGCCGTCGAATCGTGTTTCGACAGCCGCCCTTCTTTTTTTCGCGCGCCCAATTATGGCGGAACAGGCGCGCGGTTCCGTATTAATTCACGGAAATTTTCAGCTCACAGGAATTGCGTGCGCGGTGTGCTTTGCCTGCGGGTTTTTCGGCAAATGCACGGTGAGAATGCCCTCCTTGTACTCGGAGGTGATCTTCGAAGCATCGGCCTCATCCGGCAGCGAAAACGATCTCTCGAAGCGGCCGTACGATCTTTCGAGGCGGTGGTAGCGTACGCCCTTGTCTTCCTTTTCCGCCTTGCGTTCACCGCTGATTGAAAGGGTGCCATCGTCGATGTTGACGCGGATGTCTTCCTTGCGGACCTCGGGCAGCTCGGCTTTGACGACATATTCCTTGTCGGTTTCTCCGATGTCGACCGATGGGGACCATTCGGCAAGCGTCATGGCTTCATCAGTGCGGATCGGCCAACTTGAGAATGCGCGTTGCATGCCTCGCATGAGATCTTCCATCTCGCGCACGGGATCCCAGCGCAGCGAGGGTCGAAAGATATCGAATTGCTCGGATTTTCCCAGTGGGTTCCATTTGGTCAGTATGCTCATAATTGTATGTTTTGGTTTGCCGGCTGCTCGTGTTGTTTTTTCGGTCGCTCATTCATGCCGGCATTGAAAGAGCAGCCTTCCGTTTCTGATCATCGGTCCGCTTTCGGCCCGCGGTTCATGATAGTTCGAGAGCGATTGATTTGAATGAGTGGTCCGCATGATTGTGGATAGCGGGATTGTCGTAGCCGGGCGTGAGGATGCGCGAATGCCGGCGTAGATGTGATCACGCGATCGCGGTCGCTGGGGGATTTTGCCGATGAGTTTTCTCGCGTTGTGCGCATTGATGATTGATGGCGCGGCGGATGGCGTCGCGGGCTGGCGTCGCGTATCGGTCAGTGTCCCGAGATAAGGCGGGATTTTTTATAGGCGTGGCATCGGCTTGTCGTGCCGTGCGTTTCCTCACCGGAGAAATTCCACATGAAAACAAAATCAAAAAAAATCATATCAGATCCTGCGGCCCTGCATGTGCCTGGCCGTTGGTATTGGCATTACCGTCAGCTTCAAGCGTTGCGTGATGTGTTGTTGCGCGAGGGGATGGCTCAATTTTCTGAGATCAAGCTTCCGATCGAGCCGCACAGCATGGATCCGGCCGACAGTGCGAGCGACGAATTTGATCACAACCTCGCATTGGGGATGTTGGTGCATGAGCATGATGCCTTGTATGAAATCGATGCGGCGATCGAGCGGATCATGAACGGGCGCTACGGCGTCTGCGAAGATACCGGGCGGGCGATTCCGGCGCAGCGTTTGAGGGCGGTGCCGTGGACGCGCTACACGCGAGAGGCAAAAGAGCGGCGCGAGCGGATTATTGGCAAGGAGCGACGGGTAGGCATCGATGTGCCTGGCAGCGTGCGTGGTGACGCATCGGCGGCAATAGGTGCGGCGCCGAATCCCGAGGAGGAGGAGCTGATCACACGCGAGCTCGATCATCGTTTGTTTGACGAAGCGATGATGCGCTTTGAGGGGGGCGGGGAGTGGAGTGAGCAGGGAGGCATTCGAGTCGCAAGGGAGGAAAGGTCATGAGCCGCGTGATGGAAAAATGCAGCAAGGAGGTCGCGATCGCCGTGGATGGCGTCGTGTTGGATGGTGATCTCGAGGTGCCCGAGAATGCGCTTGGTGTGGTAATTTTTGCGCATGGCAGCGGCAGCAGCCGTAGGAGCCCGCGCAACCGTTTGGTGGCGCAAACGTTTCGCGAGAACGGCATGGGTACCTTGCTGTTTGATTTGTTGACGCAGGAAGAGACGCTTGAGGATGAAATCACCGGAGCTCTGCGTTTCGATGTGCACATGCTGGCGCTCCGTCTTGAAGGGGTAACGCGTTGGCTTCTTTCGCAGCGTGGTTGGAAAGACATGAAGATCGGATTTTTTGGTGCAAGCACGGGCGTGGCTGCGGCTTTGCAGGCGGCGGCGCGTTTGGGTGATCGCATATCGGCCGTGGTGTCGCGTGGGGGTAGGCCCGACCTTGCGAGTGGCGTGTTGGCGCAGGTTCGTTGCCCGACCTTGTTGATTGTGGGCAGCCTCGACGAACTGGTCCTTCGTCTCAATGAGGACGCGAGAGGTGAGATGACCTGTGAGACCGAGTTGCGGATTGTGCCCGGTGCTACGCATCTCTTTGGTGAGCCTGGAAAGCTCGAGCAGGTTGCAAGCATGAGTGCGCGATGGTTTGAAAAACATTTTTCCGCAGCCTTCGAAGAAAGGAGTGGGGCATGAGGGGCACGGCATTCAAGGACCGTATTGAGGCCGGCCGTATGCTCGGCGAAGAGCTGGTGGCATATGCGCGCGGCAAAAAAAATGTCATAGTGCTCGGATTGCCGCGTGGCGGATTGCCGGTGGCGCGTGAGGTGGCAGAAAAAATCGGCGCGCCGCTGGATGTGATGGTCGTGCGAAAGTTGGGAGTTCCCGGTTGGGAGGAGCTGGCGATGGGTGCAATCGCGAGTGGTGGCGTGCGAGTGCTCAATCATGATGTGCTGCGAAGCCTTCACATTTCTGAGAAGGCCCTTGAGAAAGAGGTGGGTCTCGAAATGGACGAGCTGAAGCGGCGTGAAATTGCTTACCGAGGCCATGCGGGTGCACCGGAGGTGAAAGGTCGCACCGTGTTGTTGGTGGATGACGGCATTGCCACGGGGTCGACCATGCGAGCGGCGGTTGAGGCGCTGCGTCTGCAGGGTGCTGAAGCCATCGTCGTTGCGGTGCCGGTGGCGGCAGCTGACACCTGCAGGGAAATGGAATCGACCGTCGATCGCCTGGTGACGTTGCTGCGCCCGGAGGTCTTTGGCGCGGTAGGTCATTGGTACGAGCATTTCCCGCAAGTTGAGGACGAGGAAGTCCGAGAAATTCTTGAGCAAGCGGCCAAGCCAGCGCACGCGGCTCACGCGGGCTGATGTCGCATCTTACGAATCCTAGCGTGGATTGTTCTTTTGCCCCGAAGTCCTTGCATGCGTTTGCACCCGTGCTAATCAATGGGCTGCATGCCTGCGGCGATTAAGCACGACCCGATCCGCGCCTTATGCGAAAGGCCGTTGGTGGTGCTTTTGATGATGCCATTGTTTGCAGGTCAGCTTGGCGCCGAGGAGGCTCCGCCGGTGGCGCAGGTGGTCGAGCCGCCGGCCAGCACGCGAGCTCAGACCGATGAGGTGATCAGCCGCAGCAAACAATTTCGCATCAGCGGGGGGGATAGCTTGGTGAGGGCTTCGGTCGCGCTGTTGGCGGATGAGGCGAAGGACGAGTTGCACAAACTGACGATTGAGGAGGACTCATGGAAAATTCCGGTCAAGGTCGTCTTGACCGGCAAGGCAGGTGATCCGTTGCCGCCGCGCACGGTGAGCATGCGTTTGTGGATTCTCGAAGGGGTGCCGCAACTGCAGATCGATGTGCATTTGAGTCGAGGCATTGAGCAGGAGCACTTCAAACGCACGGTGACGGCTGCGTTGCTTTATGAGCGGGTCTTGCGTGATCGTGCAGGCGATGCGCTGGATCATCCGTTTTTTGTGCCACCATGGTTGGCGGATGGCTTGCGCGAGGCCTCGATGTGGAGTCTCAACTTAAGTGATCGTCGCTTGTATGAGGCGCTATTCAAACAGGGTGGCTTGTTCAAGATTGAGGATTTGTTTGCGCTGGGCGAGCGATCCTTTGACCAAATGGATGCGGCGATGCGCGCGGCATTTCGCGTTTCATCGGGGGCTTTGGTCATGGCCTTGCTCGAACAACCGCAGGGCCGCGAGGGTTTTCGTTCGTTTCTCAATGAAGTTGGCGCCTACGAGGGTGAGATGCCGGTGTTGCTGCGCAAACATTTTCCCGAACTCAATCTTTCTGGCACCAGCCTCGCGAAATGGTGGGCGCTACAACTTGCCAACAAGGGTGGGCTCAACCAGCTCACCGATGTGCTCACGATCCGTCAGACCGAGGCCAACCTGGCCGAGGCGCTGCGCCTGAACTTCCGTGATGCGGAGGGTATCGTGCAGCAAAAGGAAATCGACGCCTGGCCTGAGCTTGCCGAGCTCAAGGAGGGCGAACGTATCGTTGCCGTGCGACCGGCCGCCGAGGCTTTGGTGCGTCTCAGCTATCGTTGCTTTCCGTCATACCGGCCCTTGTTGCAGGAATACCAGCAGGTGCTCGATGCGATTTCAAAAAACCAAACCGAGACCGTTGCCGCGCGTCTCACATCGCTTGCCGAGACGCGCAAGACGATGATTGATCGGGCCGATCGCGGGCGTGACTATCTCGACTGGTTTGAGATCACCCGTGCGAGGCAGACCAGCGGAGCTTTTGATGACTACCTGCAGCTCAAGGAGCGGCTCAAGGAACGCCGGCATCAGCGCAAGGATTCGGTTTCCGAATATCTCGACCGCATGGATCGAATCTTTTACCGCGAGGAGGAAAAACCGCTGTCGGGTGATTTCCTGCCCGAGTGAGTCTGCTGGCAAAGGTGCGGGTGAGGCCTAGCGTGGGCTGTCATTTCAACGCTTCGAAGTCATAGCGTCCGTTCTTGGCGGTGATGCGCGGTGTGCGCTGGTGTTTTTCAAAGTGGTCATAGCCCTCTTTCAAGTTGGCCCAATGTGCGTGCCATTTTGAATTTTGTTCCGAGGCCATGCGTTGGTGGGTCGGGCGAAAGGGAAAGATGTGCACTGCGAAAGCATCTTGCCCGCTCGCGTGGGCGGCCGCGCAGAGGGTGTAGATTTCATCAATGCCCTCATTGGTCATGGCGAGGCAACCAGTCGACACGCGGTCGCCATGAATCATGATCGCGCTGCCGCTGCGGTTGAGTGAGCGATCGAGTGCGTTTGGGTAGCCGATGTTGAAGGCGAGGTGAAATCGGCTGTTGGGATTCATGGCCGAGGGTGGCACGCTGTAAAACCCCTCGGGCACCTGTCGATCGCCCTCGGCGAGTTTGGGTCCTAGCGTGCCTGAGGCAGCGGCCACAGGGTAGCTGCGGAACAGTTCAAAACGACCGGAGGCGCGATTTTCGACAAAAAGCTCCAATATCCGTTCATCCTTGAAGGCGCGGATGAACACCGGGTCGCCAAAGTGCAGATTTTTTGCCTGAAGCGCCAACTCAAGGGCGGGGCGCACGCGGGCAGCGGCGGCCTCGGCGCGGGGAAGGGATGCAGATTCCATTTTCGGAGCCGGTTTTTCGCAGGAGGCCGCGCAGGCCAGCAGCAGAAAAATGCTGAATGCGGATGATTTCACAGGGATGCGGGCAATGATCGGCGCTTGAATGGAAATATCCACGAAATTTTGAATCCCTAAACCGAGAAAGGTGGGGTCATCGCGCGAATTCAAGAGACAGGTTGCAGGCACGGCGGTTTTAAGCGACAAGACATCCGTCACTCATGACTCAATTATTGATCGAACCAGCCCGTCGCGCCGGATGCGAGGACCTTTCCGCACTTGATGAGGTGCTTCGTATGGCCGTGCAGCGCCAGCGTTCGCCGATTGATGATGTGCTGGATGCGGGGGTGGTCGACGAAGAGCGCTACATGCGCGAGCTCGCCCACGATTTGGGCATGGAGTGGCTGGATGTGATTCCCGCTCCGGAGGTTCCCTTGCCTTTGCGAGAAGCCTGCGGTCCGCGCATCGCATTGCGTCACCGTTTGCTGCCGGTGGAGATCACCGAAACGAATGGCGCAAAGCGTCTCAAGTTGGCGACCTTCGACCCCTTCAACCTAGTGGCCCGGCAGGCCGCCGCCCAGGAATTGGCGCTGCCGATCGATTGGTGCATGACTTCGCGCAAGCGCCTGCACGAGGCACTGCGCAGGCTCTATGGTGTGGGTGCCGACACATTCGAACAAATCCTCGAAGGTCGCGACTTTGATTACGACCACCTCGATGCTGGCGAAGACGAGGCGAACATCATCGACCAAGACGACGACGAGGAGGCGAGCGTCGTCAAATTCGTCAACCAGATCATCCGCGAAGCGCTCGATCAACGCGCGACCGACATCCATGTCGAGCCGCTTAGCACCAATTTGCGCATCCGTTATCGCATCGACGGCCGTTTGATCGAAGTGGCGGTACCGGAAAACATCAAGGCCCTGCAGAGCTCGGTCATCGCGCGTTTGAAAATCATGGCGCGGCTCGACATCGCCGAGCGGCGCGTGCCGCAGGACGGCCGGATCAACCTGCAGTTTGAAGGTCAAACGATCGACGTTCGCGTCGCGACCGTGCCAACAGTCGAGGGTGAAAGCGTTTCGTTGCGTTTGCTCAACCAGGAAAAATTCAATCTCGCGAAGCTCGGCATGGAGCCCTTCGTGCAGAAGAAAATCGAGGCCCTGCTCCATTTGCCCAACGGCATCATCCTCATCACTGGCCCGACCGGATCGGGTAAATCGACAAGCCTTTATTCGTTCCTCAGTGAGGTGAACGACCCCGAGCGTCGCATCGTCACGGTTGAGGATCCGGTGGAAAACAAACTCACCGGCGTGATGCAAATCGCGGTGAAATCGGAAATTGGTCTGACCTTTGCCAATGCGCTCCGCTCGATCCTACGGGCCGATCCGAACATCGTCATGATCGGAGAGATTCGCGACCTTGAGACGGCGGAGATCGCGATTCGTGCCTCGCTGACCGGTCACTTGGTGTTCTCCACGCTGCACACCAACGACGCGATGGGTGGCATCAGCCGTTTGGTCGATATGGGCGTCGAGCCGTTCCTAGTGTCGGCGGCGGTGCGTGCCTTTCTCGCGCAACGCTTGGTGCGAAAACTTTGCACGCATTGCCGCGTGCCGCGCGAGGTGAGCCTTGTCGATCGCCGCAACCTCGGCATCCCAGACGAATTGCAGGGCACGATTTATTCGCCAGGTGGATGTGACCGCTGCCGTGGCACAGGTTTCTCTGGGCGCTTGGCGATTTACGAAGTCGTGCTGCTGACACCGGCCATGCAGGAGCTTGTCGCTCACGGTGCGCCGGCTCCGAAGATGCGCGATCAGGCCCTGCGAGATGGATTTGTGCCAATGCGCAACTATGGTTGGCACAAAGTCATGAAGGGACTCACCACGATCGAGGAGGTCATATCGGTGACTTCATCCGACATTGGTGGCGGTGAGGATTGATCGATCATTTTTTTTCCGACGCATTTTTTCATCATGCCTGTCTTCGCATACAAAGCACTCAACGCCGATGGCGCCGTCAAAAGCGGCGAGATCGATGCGGCGGATCGGTCGGAGGCCTTGCGCATGTTGGACCGCAAGGGCCTGCAGCCGGTGAGCTTGCGTGAGACGGCGGGTATTTTGCCCACCGCGGGCAAGAGCGGAAAATCAAAACCCGAGGATGCCGCGAAAGCTGCCTCAAAGCCCGAAGATGCGCCGATTCCCGAGGGTCCGATCAAATTGAAACGCCAGGAAGTGGTGCTCTTCACCGAAGAACTTTCCGACATGCTTGGTGCTGGCCTGCAGCTTGAGCCAGCGCTCAAGTCGATGGAAAACCGCCAGGAGCTCGGCAACCTCAAGGCAGTATCCTACAAGATCCGCCAGATCGTGCGCGATGGCGTCAATTTCTCTGTCGCACTGAAAAAAGTGAGCCCGAGTTTTGGGCCGCTTTATTGTTCGCTCGCTGCGGCGGGCGAAGCCTCGGGTGCGCTTGACACGATTCTCAAGCGTCAGGCGCATTACCTTAAGACGCTCGCCGAGCTGCAAAGTCGCCTGATTTTGGCGATGATTTATCCGGCATTTCTCGTGCTCGCGGGCATCGGGGTGTCGATCGTTTTTGTCACGACACTGATCCCGCAGCTCACGCAGTTGATCGAGAGTGCGCCGGGCGGAAAAATCCCGCTCGGTGCGGCCATTCTCATCGGGGCCTCGGAGTTTCTCTCGAAGTGGTGGTTGGTGCTGTTGTTGCTTTTCGTCGCCGCTTTTATTTTCTTCAAGGCTTGGAAAGACGACGAGGCGAACAAGCCCGCATGGGATCGCATCAAACTTCGCTTACCCTTGGTGGGTCCGGTCATTACCAGCCGGTTTTATGTGCAGTTTCTCGAAACGATGGCCAATCTCGTGGCCAACGGCTTGCCTCTGCTGCGCGCGCTCGAGCTTTCACGCGATGCCACGCAGAATCGTTCTTTGCGCGCCGGCCTCGATCAGGTGATCGAACAAGTCGGCGATGGTCGCTCGTTTTCCAAAGCGCTCATCCGGACCGGTACCTTTCCACCACTTCTCATCGACATGATTTCTGTGGGTGAGCAAACCGGCAAGATCGACCAATCGCTGCGTCGCTCGGCCGAGCGCTACGACAAGGAACTGGACAAGGACCTTCAACGGATCATGGCACTGATCATGCCTACCGTATTGATCATCATGGCCGGCCTCATCGGCACGATGGCTTATTTGATGATCACTGCGATCTTCCAGACGATTTCGGCTTTGGGTTGAGAGAGGTGAAGAGGTAAAAGCTGAAGAGGTGGCCTTTTCAGGGGCTACTCTGATGACATCAAATTTTCGAATGATCCTTCGCGCTTACTTCTTTTTTGCGTTTTGCATCGCTTGGGAAAACCAGTCGTTGCTCGGGGCTGCCTGATTGCCGGATGGGCGTGGGTTGCGGTTGGTTTGGCGGGCAGGCCCGCGGTCTTCGGGGCTTGAGCGGCGGTTTTCGAGATCGGGCTTCGACTTCATCGAGAGCGCGATGCGGTTTCGCTTGAGGTCGACTTCGACAACGGTGGCCTGAACTTTTTGGCCGACCTTCACCACCTCGGATGCATCGCGCACGAAGTGATCGGCGAGTTGGCTCACATGCACGAGCCCGTCCTGATGCACGCCGATATCCACGAAAGCACCGAAGGCGGTGACGTTGGTGACGATGCCTGGCAGCTTCATGCCGGGTTGGAGGTCGGAGGGTTTCTCCACACCTTCTTGGAACGAGAAGAGCTCAAATTGTTTGCGCGGGTCGCGGCCAGGTTTGGCAAGTTCGTTGATGATGTCCTGCAGTGTTGGCAACCCGACATCGTCGCTGACGTAGCGTTTCAGCTCGATTTTTTTACGGGCTTCTTCATTGCCGATCAACTCATCGGTTTTGCAGCCAGCATCGGCGGCCATGCGTTCGACGAGCGCGTAGCGTTCCGGGTGAACGGCCGAGGCGTCGAGTGGATTTTTGCCGCCGCGCAGGCGGAGGAATCCGGCGGCTTGTTCGAAGGCTTTTTCGCCGAGACGGGAGACCTTTTTGAGCTCCTCGCGCGATTGAAAGGCTCCGTTTTCGTTGCGCCATGCAACGATGTTTTCGGCCAATGTCGCGTTGAGGCCCGAGACATAAGAAAGCAACTGCTTCGAGGCAGTGTTGAGCTCGACGCCGACCGCGTTAACGCAGGAGATGACCGTGTCGTCGAGGCTGGTCTTGAGCGCGCGTTGCTCGACATCGTGTTGGTATTGACCGACGCCT
>JAPOLH010000043.1 GCA_029977225.1 Verrucomicrobiaceae bacterium
GGCGGATCCGTATTCAAGAGCAAGCAACTCCGAACAAAGTTTCGAGCTGCCATAGAGGCTGATGGGTGGCTTGGTCGAAAAATTTTCCGCAATGCCTTGCGGCGACCAATCATGGGCAGATGCCTCGATCGAGAATCGGGTTTCATTTTCGACGAGCGGCAGCGAGGCAAGTGCCGGAATCGAATAGACTCGGCTGGTGCTCAGCAGGATGAAGCCGGCATTCCATGACTTGCAGAGCTCCAGCAAATTCACCGTGCCGTAAAGGTTGTGTTGCATCACACCAAGGCTGCTCGATGCGCCGTCCACGCCGGCCAGCACGCTTGGGTTGGCCGCACAATCGATGATGAAATCCGCGCGTGGCAGTGTGGCAAGGGCATCGGCATCACGCACATCACCGATGCGGACATCGATGCCGAGTTGGCGCAGAGTCTCGACATTTGTGTCACTGCCTTTGCGAGACAGGTTGTCAATACCGGTAATGCGCAGGCCCGCTTGCTGCTGCAACAAAGTCCGCGCCAGAACGCTGCCTGCGAATCCGCAAATACCGGTGACGAGAATGTTCATGGGGATTCGATCGCTCGGGCGTCATGCTTCCAGCCGGCCTTGCCAGGACTCGACGATTTGACGAATGGTTTCGTTGAGCGAAATGGTGATATCCCACTGCGGATAATGAGCGCGCATTTTTCGAAGATCGCTGTAGTAGCAAATGTGATCGCCGATGCGGTTTTCCTCGTGATAGGTGTATCGCTGGGCTTTCCCGGAGAAGGATTCGGCGATGCGGAATGCCTCGAGGATTGAGCAGGAGTTTTCCTTGCCGCCGCCGAGATTGTAGACCTCGGCCACGCGCGGGGCTTTGATGAATTCCCAGATGAAGCGCGCCACATCCTCGCTGTGGATGTTGTCGCGAACCTGTTTTCCCTTGTAGCCATAGACGCGGTATTCGCGCCCTTCGAGATTGCATTTCACGAGGTAACTCAGGAATCCGTGAAGCTCGACGCCTGAATGGTTTGGCCCGGTAAGGCAACCACCACGCAAGGCGCAGGTGGGCATGCCGAAATATCGGCCATATTCCTGAACCATCACATCCGCTGCCACTTTCGACGCGCCAAACAGCGAGTGCTTGCTCTGGTCGATGGAAAAATCCTCGGCGATGCCGTGAGCATAGGCAGGATCCGCGTAGTCCCAGCGGGTCTCCAATTCGCGCAGCGCAATGGTGTTGGGTCGGTCGCCGTAGACCTTGTTGGTCGACATGCAAACAAATGGCGACTCCGGGCATGAGCGGCGCGCGGCTTCAAGCAGGTTGAGCGTGCCGACCGCGTTGGTATCGAAGTCATCAAACGGCATCGATGCCGCAAGGTCGTGGGACGGCTGGGCGGCGGCGTGAACGATCGCATCGGGCTTCACGGCATGGAGAAGATCCAGCACGGCACTCCGATCTCGAATGTCGACATCGTGGTGCGTGTAGCGGGCGAGCTCCTCATTCAAACGCGAACGGTTCCAAAGCGTATCACCTTGCGGCCCGAAAAATATCGCGCGCTGATTGTTGTCGAGACCATGAATGCTAAAGCCTTTGTCATGGAAAAATCGGCAGACCTCAGAGCCGATCAATCCTGCTGAACCGGTGACAAGAAGCTTCATTATTCAGCTATGCTGAACATGAAACCGCTTGGTGTGAAGGCTGAAAAATTGGCAATCGCACCGCCCGACTTTTTCCGTCGAATGATCAAAATATGTGTTTCAGCGAAACGCAGAGGAGCGGAGCACACGGAGGAAGGCGCGGAGTTTATTCTGGGTGGGGATGGATGCCTCGTAAAACAAAAGCCCCCTCAAATTCTCTCCGCGAAGTCCTCTGCGTTCTCCGCGCCTCGGCGTTTCGATTCTGCCAATCCTCCCATCTCACGCGTCGGACTTCTTCGCAGCATCCTCGCGCAGGCCGCCGAGGAAGAGTAGGACTGCGGCGATGCAGATGCAGGAGTCGGCGACATTGAAAGCTGGCCACCAGCCGCCGCTTGAAGGAACGAGTTTGTCGTAGAGCGGCAACTTGATGGCGATGAAGTCGACGACATAGCCTTGTGAAAGACGCTCCCAGAATGTGTCGTGTTTGAAGTCCTCGAGCAGAAAACCTTGGACGAGGCGGTCGGTGAGGTTGCCCAGAATCCCGCAAACGAGAAGCGCGACGGCGAGGATCGACAGCGGATGGGTGAAGGCTTTTTTACGCCAGAAAATCACCAGCAGCGTGAGGGCGATCAAAGGCACGAAGAGAAACACCACCGGCGCCCATGCCGTGCCATTGCCGAAGCCGAAGGCCACGCCTTGGTTGTGAACGCGTACGAGGTAAAAGAAATTCTCGATCACCGTGATGTGCGCGCCGGGTTGATGCCATGGCGGTTGAAAGGTGCCGATGGTCCAGAACTTGGTGATCTGGTCGATGATGTAGAGCGGCAGCGTGAGAACGAGGAGGAGGCGGGGAAGAGTCATTGGTCAGCGGTCATTGGTCATTCGAGAAAAAGCTTCGCGCCAAGTATGCACTTACCCAATGACTGGTGGCTGTTGACTGATCACCTCATCGCATCTTTCGCACAAGCCGCTTTCGAGCCGTGGCTCGTGCTTGCGACAGCGCGGGCAGAGCGAGAGCTCGGTCTTGCGTGCGGTGGCGACGAGCGCATCGCCGACCGTGGCCTTGAGCCCGGCGATGATGAAGAACTCGGTCGCAAATTCGCGGTCGTTGAGCAGCGGCAGCAAAGCAGCGTCGGATTCGGGAACGACCAGTGTCACATCGGCTTCGTTGTTGCGCGAGAATTCCTTCGCCTGCACGCGTGCTTCGATCGCGGTCTGGATGGTGTATTTGATTTCAAATAGCCGCTCTGCCGTAGCGCTTGCCTCACCTGGCGCGAAGGCGGGATCGGGCGTTGGAAAATCCTGCTCGTGCACGCTGCCTTCGGCGAAGGGCGCGTGTTCCCATGCCTCATCGGCGGTGTATGCAAGGATCGGTGCGAGCAGTTGGCACAGCGAAGTGAAGATCGCATGCATCGCCGATTGCGAAGCGATGCGCCGCGGCGAGTCGATCGCGTCGCAGTACATGCGGTCCTTGGTGGCATCGATGTAAACCGCCGAGAGATCGTGCGTGCAGAAGTTGTTAAGCGCGTTGAAAACCTTGCGGAACTCGTAGGTTTCGTAGGCCTTGAGGCATTCGCTAGTGACGCTATGCAGGCGTTCGAGGATCCAGCGGTCGAGGAGTGTGTAGTCTGGGCTCGCAGGCGCGCTTTTCGGATCGAAGCCATCGAGGTTGCCGAGCAATATGCGCAGCGTGTTGCGCAGGCGGCGGTAGGGTTCGGCCACTTGCTTGAACAGGTCCTCGCCGAAAGGCACTTCGTTTTGCCAGTCGACCGAAGAAACCCAGAGGCGCACGATGTCGGCACCGTACTTGTTGTAGAAATGCGCGGCATCGATCGGTTTGCCGGCCTTTTCCGCTTCGGATTTCGAAAGCTTCTTTTTGTCTTTGTCGACGACGAAGCCGTGGGTCATCACCGACTTGTAAGGAGCGGTGCCGCGATACGCGACGCTGAGCATGAGCGAGCTTTGGAACCATCCGCGGTGCTGGTCGGTGGCTTCGAGATAGAGATCCGCCGGCGCGTGAAGCTCGGGATGCTGGTCGAGCACCGCCGCGTGCGAGCAGCCGGAGTCGATCCACACATCGAGCGTGTCGCGGCCTTTTTTCACGCCTGCGGGCAGGCCGAAACGGCTGGCGAGTTCGGCATCGCTTTGCTCGAACCAGAAGTTGGTGCCTTCGCTTTCGACCGCATCGGCGACCTTGCGCGCAAGCTCGGCCGAGAGGATCGCTTTGCCATCAGCGCCAAAGAAAACCGGCAGCGGCACGCCCCAGGTGCGTTGACGCGAGATGCACCAATCGGGTCGTGACTCGACGGTGCCATAAATGCGGTTGCGGCCCCACGCGGGAAGCCACTCGACCTTGTCGATTTGTTCCAGCGCCTGACCCCGCAGCGTTTCGAGCGAAATGAAAAACTGCTCGACCGCACGGAAAATGATCGGCGTTTTCGAGCGCCAGCAATGCGGGTAGGAATGTTTGTAAATTTCGCGACCAAGCAGGTGACCGCTCTCGGCGAGGATCTCGACGATGCGTTCGTTCGATTTGAACACATGCGTGCCGACCAATTCGGGCAGCCCGCACTCGGCCGTAAACTTCCCTTCATCGTCGACCGGTGAAAGCACGGCCAAGCCGTTTTGTTGGCCCGCGACATAGTCGTCGGCGCCGTGGCCCGGAGCGATGTGCACGATGCCGGTGCCGGTCTCGGTGGTGACGAAATTTGCGAGGATGAGCTTCGAATTGCGATCGAGAAACGGGTGCTTGGCTTCGAGACCTTCGAGCTCGCGTCCGCGGACTTCGCCGAGCGTCTCGGCCAGCTCAAAGCCGGTCTTGGCGGTGAAATCGGCGATGAGCTCGCGAACGATGACCAGCGTCTCCGAGCGTGCGGCAATTTCATTTTCGAAGCGGCCGATCACATAGGTAAATTCCGGGTGCACTGCGAGGCCGAGGTTGGCTGGCAGCGTCCATGGTGTGGTCGTCCAGATCGCGATCGACGCCTTGCCGGCGTGCGCGCCGCTGACGAGTGGAAATTTCACAAACACCGCGGTGCTTTCCTTGTCTTGGTATTCCACCTCGGCTTCGGCGAGTGCGGTCTGCGCGCCGTAGGACCACTGCACGGGTTTCTTCGATTGATAGACGTTGCCGTTTTCCACCAGCTTGGCAAAGACCCGCAAGATGCCCGCCTCATAGGCCGGTGCCATCGTAAGATAAGGGTTTTTCCAATCGCCAAACACACCCAAGCGGCGGAATGACGCGCGCTGGATGTCGATGAATTTTCCTGCGAACTCCGCGCAGCGTCGGCGGATCTCCGGCGCTTCGAGCCCGGCAGTTTCTTTCACGACTTTGAATTCGATCGGCAGCCCGTGGCAGTCCCAGCCCGGCACGAAGGGGACAGCATGGCCGGCCATCGTCTTTGACTTCACGACCAGGTCCTTGAGCAGCTTGTTGAGCGCCGTGCCCATGTGCACGTCGCCATTCGCGAATGGCGGACCATCATGAAGGATAAACTCCGGCGCGCCGGCCGCACGACGACGGCCGAGGATCTTTTGATACAGGCCATCCTTTTCCCAGCGGGCGAGGCGGAGCGGCTCGTTCTCCACCAGGTCCCCACGCATCGGGAAACTCGTTTGTGGCAGGGCCAGGGTGTCTTTGTAATTCGGCGCGGATGAACTCATGGCGGGGCGCGGAAACTAACAACGCCTACCCCTGGGGTCAATCACGGGAAAAGCAGGAGAAAATCCCATAAAAATGAGGCATCCACGGCAATCACAGGGTAGGAATTTCTCCTAAATTGGAATTATTCTTGATATTGGAAACCGCTCGCGTAGCTTGCCGCGCCGATGAATCACCGCCTTCACGACCGCTCTGCCAACAGCCTGCCCGAGGCCTGCCCCGGCCTGCGGATGACGCCGCAGCGCCAGGAGGTTTACCGCGTGCTGATGGGTCGCCGCGACCACCCGACCGCCAACGAGGTCCACTCGCGCGTGAAAAAACGCCTGCCAAACATTTCGCTCGCAACGGTCTACAACTGCCTCGAAACGCTCGTCGATCACGGGTTGATCCGCCAAGTGAACTTCGAACGCGAGTCCTCGCGCTATTGCTCGAATGTGAATGAGCATGGGCATTTCCACGATGCCACCAGCGGCGCGATTCACGATATCGATTTCAAGCCGGGCGTGAACCTCGCCGACTTTCTCGACCTGCCGCCTGGCGCGGTGATCGAAGACATCGAAATCACCCTGCGCGGCAAACTCGCCGCATCTTGAACCATCAAATTTTTCAACCAACTAACATCACAAACTTCCCACCATGAGCCTCCACATCCAAAACCTCCAAGCAACCCTCGAAGACGGAACCGAAATCCTCAAGGGCGTCACCCTCGAAATTCCCAAAGGCGAAGTCCACGCCATCATGGGACCCAACGGCTCGGGCAAATCGACACTGTCGAAAGTGATCGCCGGTCACGAAGGTTATGTGGTCACCGGTGGATCGGTGACGATCGACGGCGAGGACATCGGCGAAATGTCGATCGACGAACGCTCGCGTGCCGGGATTTTTCTCGCCTTCCAATACCCTTCGGAAGTGCCGGGAGTTTCCAACGCCAACTTCATCCGCGCCGCTCTGCAATCGCGCCTGCCGAAAGGTCAGGAAATCGACGCGGTGGCCTATTACAAGGACCTTTACGCGAAGATGGACCTGCTCGAAATGGATCGCAAGTTCACTGCGCGCGCCGTCAATGAAGGTTTCTCCGGCGGTGAGAAAAAGCGCAACGAGATCCTGCAAATGATGATGCTCGAGCCGAAGTACTGCATCCTCGACGAGACCGACTCGGGCCTCGACATCGATGCGCTCAAGATCGTTGCAAAAGGCGTCAATGCCATGCGCTCGCCCGATCGCGGCATGTTGCTCATCACGCACTACCAACGCCTGCTGGATTACATCAAGCCCGACCATGTGCATGTCATGGCCGAAGGCCGCATTGTTCGTTCGGGCGGACCCGAACTGGCACTCGAGCTCGAGAAACACGGCTACGATTTCCTCAAGGAAGCCGCCCTCGCTTGAGGCATGGGAAAGCTCACTGAAAACAAACCTCAGCAAACATTTTCCATGTCATACGAAGACGCCACCGCCACTCTCGATCATGAAACCCGCGAAGCGATCGACATCGATCGCAGCAAGGGCGATTTCACCTTTCCCGAGCGCCACAAATTCGATGCCGGTCGCGGCCTTTCGGAAAAGACAGTCGATTACATCTGCGATGTGAAGAACGACCCGCAATGGGTGCGCGAGTTCCGCCACAAGGCGTACAAAATATTCAACGAAAAACCGATGCCCACCAACTGGGCGACCAAGGATCTCGAAAACATTCACTTCGACGACATCCGCTATTACCTCTCCGATGGTGAGAAGCCGAAGCGTTCGTGGGACGAGGTGCCCGAGGAAGTGCTCAAAACATTCGAGCGTCTTGGCATCCCCGAGCAGGAGCGCGCGTTCCTTGCGGGCGTCGAGGCCCAGTACGATTCGGAGGCAGCCTACTCGAACATGAAGGAGGAGCTCACCAAGCAGGGCGTGATCTTCGTCAACTCGACCGAAGGCCTCAAAGAGTATGAGGAAATTTTCCGCCCGTGGTTCGGCAAGGTGATTCCGACTGGCGACAACAAATTTTCCGCTCTCAACAGCGCGGTGTTTTCCGGCGGATCGTTCATTTACATTCCGAAGGGCGTGAAGCTCAAGCAGCCGCTGCAGGCGTACTTCCGCATCAACTCGGAAAGCTTTGGGCAGTTTGAGCGCACGCTCATCATCGCCGATGAAGGAGCCGAGGTGATGTACATGGAAGGCTGCACCGCGCCGAAGTTCGAAACCGCCACGCTGCACTCCGCGGTCGTCGAGCTGGTCGCGCTCAAGGGCGCAAAGATCCAGTATGTGACCGTGCAAAACTGGAGCAGCAATGTCTTCAACCTCGTCACCAAGCGCGGTCTCGCGATGGAAGATGCGGAGGTTCGTTGGATCGATTGCAACATCGGCTCGCGCCTCACCATGAAGTATCCCGGCGTGATCATGAAAGGCCGCCGAGCGCGCGGTGAGGTGATCTCGATCGCACTTGCCAACACCGGTCAGCACCAGGACACCGGCGCAAAAATGATTCACGCCGCCGACGAGACGACCTCTAACATCGTTTCAAAATCCATTTCGGTCGGCGAAGGTCGTGCGACCTATCGCGGCCAAGTTCACATTCCCAAGCACCTCAAGGGCTGCAAGAACAACACCGAGTGCGATGCGTTGCTCATCAACAGCCACTCGCGCACCGACACCTACCCGGCCATCACCGTGCGCGGCAATCGTCACGCGACCCAGCACGAGGCTTCGGTATCACAGGTGTCCGAGGAAATGCTCTTCTACATGCAGCAGCGCGGCCTCGACGAAGGACAGGCAATGTCCCTCGCCGTCAACGGCTTCATCAACGACCTCGTCCGCGAATTCCCAATGGAATACTCGGTCGAACTCAAACGCCTCATCGACCTCGAAATGGAAGGCAGCGTGGGCTGATTTTTGAATAAGATTTATAAGACTCATAGGACCTATCACTGCATGACCTCTACCCTTCCCGCATGGTTCACCGAAAGGCAGCAAGCCGCACGCGCGCGCTACGAATCGCTGCCGGCGCCGAAGCGCAATGACGAGACCTGGCGTTTCTCGAACCTCAAGCAACTCGACTTCGCTGGCTTCGAAATGGCTGCAAGCAATGCGTCTTCGGCCGATCTGATCGCGCGCTCGCATGGCCTCGGCAAAACAGCCGCAAAGTTTGTTTTTGCCAACGATCAGCTGATCCACTCCGAATGTCACGTCGCCGCCGGCATCGTCTGCTTGCCGCTGGCTGATGCGCTGGTTTCGCACGGCGAACTGGTGAAGACGCATTTCATGAAACAGGAAACGCGGCTTGGCTCGGCAAAGTTTGCCGCCTTGCACGAGGCCTCGGTTTCCAACGGACTTTTCGTTCATGTGCCGGACAACACCGAGGTCGCTGGCACAATCGAAGTGCACCACTGGACCTGCGGCGCTAACACGATGAGTTTCCCCCACACGCTCGTGGTCACGGGAAAATCCTCGAAGGTGCGCGTGATCGATATTTTCCGCTCGGCCGACGAACTCAGCCCTGGCGTGGTCATCGCTTACAACGACCTCGCGGCGGGACAAAACTCGCAGCTCGATTATGTCGCGATTCAAGCGGTCAACGAAGTCTCACGCGTCATCCAGATCAACGAAACCACCACCGCACGCGACGCATCGGCCAAGGGCTTCATCCTCAACACCGGCGCATCGTGGGCGCGCAACGAATCACTCTCGCGCCTCGAAGGAGCGGGCTCACGTTCGGACATGCTCTCGGTCTCAATTCCCGCCCGCGAGCAGGAATACGACCAGCGCACATTCCAACATCATGTTTCGCCCGGCGCCTACTCGGACCTGCTCTACAAGAACTCGCTCTACGATCACTCGCGCACGATTTTTTCGGGCCTGATCTTTGTCGATGAGAGCGCGCACCACACCGATGCCTACCAGACTTGCCGCAACCTATTGATGAGCGACACCTGCGAGGCGAATTCGATGCCAGGACTCGAGATCAATGCCGACCAAGTGAAATGCTCACACGGCAGCACCTCGTCGCAGATCAGCGATGAGGAAATTTTCTACCTCCGCGCCCGTGGCATCGATCCCGTCCGCGCCCGCCAGCTCATCGCACGCGGGTTTTCGGTCGAGGTGGTCGAGCGACTCAACGACGAAGCCACCGAGGCACTTGTCCTCAGCTTCATCGACGACAAGTTCGCGCACATCGCCAGCGGCGGCGCTTGAGGTCTGCGCATGGAGCAGAGCCCCAGGGAGGCACAACACTCCTGTCGTGCCTTCTTAGCTTCGACCACATGCGGCTTGCGGCAGTGGCTGGGGAGCGTTATGGGTGGGCCCGCAAGCATAAGCCCCCGTAGTTCAATGGATAGAACGAGGGTTTCCTAAACTCTAAATCTGGGTTCGATTCCCGGCGGGGGCACTTGGCAGGTTTAGGCGATTCCTATTTTTCAAGCGCTTCGCGCAGGGCCTCGAGTTCTTCCCAGCGTTGGTAAAGGCGCGCGACTTCGGCCTTGGCAGCATCGAGCTTTGCAACGAGATCGGGAATCTCCTCGTAGTGCTGAGCTTGGAATTCCGGGTCGTTGAGTTGGCTTTCGATTTTCTCGGCGTCCTGTTCTGCGGTGAGGATCGTTGCTTCGATGCCATCGAGTTCGGAGCGTTCCTTGAGGCTCAGCTTGCGCGGTTTGGTATTAGTATTAGTCGTTTTTTGCCGTGTGGCGGCGTCGCGCGCAGCGGCTTGCGATTGGATGCGTATGGCATTTTCGCGGGCCTGGCGTTTCTCGAGGTAGTACGAGTAGTTGCCGGGTTGCACGAAGACGCCGTCGTCCTCGAAGGCGATGATCTGGTCGCAGATTCGATCGAGAAAATAGCGGTCGTGAGAAACACAGATGACCGAGCCATCGAAGTCGGCGAGTGCCTCTTCGAGCATGCGGAGCGAGGGCAGATCGAGGTCGTTGGTGGGCTCGTCGAGCACGATGAGGTTGCCGCCGTTTTTGAGCACCTTCGCAAGCATGAGCCTTGCGCGCTCACCGCCGGAAAGAAGATCGACGCGTTCGTTGATGCGTTGGTCGTTGAAGAGGAATCGCCGCAAATAATTCCGCGCGCCAAGCGGCTGATTGCCAAACATCAGCTTTTCATTGCCGTCGGAAATTTCGTCGAGCAGCGAGCCGGTGCCATCGAGTTGCATGCGCGTTTGATCGATGTAATTCACCTTCACGCGTTTGCCGGTGACGGCGCTGCCTTCGCTGGGCGGAATTTGGCCGAGGCAAAGTTTCAACAATGTAGTTTTACCCACGCCGTTGCGGCCGACGATGCCGGTGCATTGGCCGGGCTTGAGGGAAAGCGAAAGGTGGCGAAACAGCCAGCGGGGCGAAGTGGCGCTGCCGACATTCACGCCCGCGTCCTCCAGTTCGACAACGATGTTGCCTAGGTCGGGCGGTGGCGGAATGAGCAGATCCATTTCGCGTTCCTCGGGCGGGGCTTCCATCCCTTCGATCTCGTAAAATTTTTCCATCCGGTGGCGCGACTTCGTGCCGCGTGCCTTCACGCCCGAGCGCACCCACTCGAGCTCTTCGCGCAGGAAGCGTTGGCGGCGTCTTTCGGTTTGCTCGGCGATTTGCTGGCGCACGGCTTTCGATTCGAGAAACGCGGTGTAGTTTCCCGGATGCGAAAATGCGCGGCCTTGATCAATCTCGATGATGCGTGTGGCGATCACATCGAGGAAGTAGCGGTCGTGCGTCACGAAGATGACTGCGCCGGCGAAACTTTTCAGATAATCTTCAAGCCAGCGGATCGATTCGGCATCGAGATGGTTGGTCGGCTCGTCGAGCAAAAGCAAATCCGGCTGGCAGGCCAGCGCGCGGCACAACGCAACGCGGCGTTTTTCGCCACCCGAAAGCGGGCCTACCGCGACCTCGAGCGGTGGCGCGCCAAGTGCGGTGGTCGTCGCCTTGATGCGCGCGTCGAGGTTCCAGCCATCGGCGTGGTCGATCAGGTGAAGCAGCTCCGCAAGCTCGGCTTCCGTGCCCTCACCATTTTCATATCGGCGCACGGCATCGACAATGTCGGCGGCACCGGCCGCAATGTTCTCATGCACGCTCAATTCCGGATCGAGCTCGAACTCTTGTGGCAGGTAGCCGACACGCAGCGCGCGGCGCAACGCGATGTCGCCGGAGTCGGCCTTGTTTTGACCGGTGAGGATTTTCAGCAACGAAGTTTTGCCACATCCGTTGCGGCCGACCATGCCAACCTTTTCGCCGGCGGCGACAGCGAGCGTAATGCCGTCGAGCAGCGTCTGGTAGCCATAGGTGAGGCGAATTTCGTTGGCGGATAGAAGGGTGGACATGAGGTGAAAGGTCAGGCGCGATGTTTGCGGGTCGTGGCGATGAAGATCAACAACACGGCCGCAAAGCCTGCGGCTTGCCAGAGGAGCGCTTGTTGAAATGCCGGGATGGCGGATTCGCTGCGACGATGAATGCCGGCAAGCATCAATGCGAAGATCAACGAGTACGCACCGTAACCGAGATTGAAGACGAGACCTTTCACGCTGAGCAATGTCGCGCGCTGATGCGACTCGGCGATGCCGTGAAGGAAACGGCTGATCGTGAATCCGACAAAGCCGAGCATGGTCATCAAAAACATCGCAGGCAACAAGCCGGCCCACGACCATGCAGGGATTAGCAGGATCAATGCGATCGCCGCCGCTGCGCCACCGAGGGCAAGGCTGGTCGTTGTTTTAAAGCGTTGATTCACTGCAGCGGCGATGCCTGGAATGAACCAGTTTGTCACGGCAACTATCGAGCCGATAAACCCGAAGGCCCAGCCGGGAATGCCGATGAGGCGATAGTACTCGCTGTTGAGCGTGGCAAAATTTCTTGCGACCGCATCAATGAGCAGTCCGCCGATCAGCACGATCGCAATGCTCTTGGTCGAGAACGCATAGGCCGCGGTGCGGATGGTGAGACTCAAGGTCGCGCGACAGCGGCCGCCGACGTGATCGGATGGCTTGGCGGTTTCCTCAAAGCGCAGTGCGATCCACAAGCAACCGAGCGCTTGCAGCAGGACCAGCAACACAGGCAGGCGTCGTGCGATATCGATGTCGACATGCAAAGCATCAGGCGTGAGTCGGTTCCACCACGAGGGATCGTAAAGCAGCGCGCCGAGGGTCATTGCGACGAGATAGCCGGCCGAGCGCCAACGCATCGCAGTGGCCATGACTTGATCCCATGCCGACTCGCGATTTTTTTCCGGCAGGGATTCGTAAACGATCGCTTCATCTGCGCCGCTGGCGGCTGCCTCCGAAGTGCCTGAGAGAAATCGGTTGAGCAGGCAAAGCGCGAACAAAATAGCGCCGCCATCCTTTGGCGCAAAAAGCAGCACGCTCATTTCGAGCACCATCAACGCGGCGGAAAACACCAGCAGGCGTTTGCGGCCGATGGTATCAGCCAGCGCGCCGGATGGCACCTCAAGGAGAAAGATCGCCGCGGCCCACACGGCATTGAGCAGCAGGTATTGCTCGAGGCGTAGCCCGAGATCGGTGAAAAGCACCGCCAGCACCGGGTAATAGGCCCGCGCGTTATAGAGAGTCGTGAAGATGACAAAAAGCCGCGCATTGCGCCCTTTGAAAGGTCCATCGCGATCAAAGAGGGCGTTCACAGCGCTGGTTTCTCACGCAATCGCCGCGCGGGCAAGATGATGCTCGTGCAATGTGCGTATGGCAGCTCATCCGCGCTTGCTTCCCTGCCCTTGCGGGTTTAGCCCTGCGGTGCGATTTCATGTCACTTTCCTCCTATGCCGTTCCCTCGCCCGCGTTGCAACGCGAGGTGAAGCGCCGTCGCTCATTTGCGATCATTTCGCACCCGGATGCGGGCAAAACGACGCTGACAGAAAAATTTCTGCTCTACGGTGGTGCTTTGCAACTCGCCGGCAGTGTCACCGCCCGCAAGAACCAGCGTGCGACGACCTCCGACTGGATGGAGCTGGAAAAACAACGCGGCATTTCGGTCAGCTCGACGGTTCTTCAATTTGAGTACAAGGATTGTGTCGTCAACATCCTCGACACGCCGGGTCACAAAGATTTCTCGGAAGACACCTATCGTGTGCTGACCGCAGTGGATGCGGCGGTGATGGTGGTCGATGCGGGCAAGGGAATTGAGAGCCAGACGCGGAAATTGTTTGAAGTTTGCCGTCGCCGCGGCGTGCCGATTTTCACTTTCATGAACAAGCTCGACCGCCCGGCGCGGCCGACGCTTGATTTGCTCGACGAGCTTGAAAGCGTGCTCGGCATTCATGCGTATCCGTTGAATTGGCCGCTCGGTGACGGTCCGCGCTTCAAGGGCGTGTATGATCGCGAGCACAAGCAGGTGCATCTCTTCGAGCGCACCGTGCATGGGGCCTATCGCGCGCCGGTGTCGGTGACCGGCATCGAAGACGAAAGCGTCAAAGCCGCGATGGAAGAGGCGACTTACCAGCAAGTGTGCGACGAGTTGGAACTCCTTGAGGGCGCGGGTGCAGACTTCGATGTGGAGAAGGTGCTCGCCGGTGAATTGACGCCGGTGTTTTTCGGCAGTGCCGCCAACAACTTCGGCGTGCAGATGTTGCTCGATCGATTCCTTGAACTCGCGCCCCCACCGCTGCCGCGCGAGAGCGACGAGCTCACGATCGATCCGGCATCGGAAGAATTTTCCGCCTTTGTTTTCAAGATCCAGGCGAACATGAATCCCAAGCACCGCGACCGCGTGGCCTTCGTGCGCATCGTCTCGGGCAAGTTTGAGCGCGACATGAATGTGCTCAACACGCGCAGCGGCGAACGCATGCGGCTTGGCAACTCGCAGCGGCTTTTTGCGCGCGATCGCGAAACCGTCGATGATGCCTACGCGGGTGATGTCGTGGGCCTCGTCGGCAACTACGATTTGCTCATCGGCGACACGCTCGCCTCGAAGAATGGCGTGACCTTTCACGAGATTCCGCGCTTCGCGCCCGAGTGTTTTTCCTACCTTCACAACAAGAGCACAGCGAAATACAAACGCTTCCGCGATGGCCTTCAGCAATTGCTCAAGGAAGGCGTGGCGAGCGAGTTCCAACTGCTCGATGCCGGGCCTTCGCAAGTTCCGCTGCTCGGCGCGGTCGGTCCGCTGCAGTTTGAAGTTTTGCAACATCGCCTCGAAGGCGAATACGCGGCGGAAACGCGCATCGAGCAGGCATCGTGGTCGATCGCCCGCTGGCTCAAGCCGAAGGATGGTGACCCGCTCGCACCCGATGCCCGACCCTCGCTTTCACTCGGCGCCACGCTCGCGCGCGACTCGAATGGTTGGCTCGTCGCCTTGCTGCCAAGCGAGTGGGCGATGAAAACCTTCACCGAAAAAAACGAGGACTGGATCATCTCGGAGCAGCCATTCCCGCCACCGGCGGCGGTTTGAAATTTTGAATCCGCGCCATTGAAAATTCCGCTTTTATACGAATCCCACTGCCACACGCCGCTATGCAAGCATGCCTTGGGCGAGCCGGATGAGTATGCGGAGGTGGCGCTGGAGAGAGGCTTCAAGGGCATCACTTTCACTTGTCATTGTCCTTTGCCGAATGGTTTTTCTGCATCGGTGCGGATGGACCCCTCGGAGTTTGACGATTATGTGGCGATGATCCATGGCACGCGTGCGCGCTTTGCGGGGAGGCTTGATGTGCGGCTTGGCATCGAGAGCGATTTTTATCCGGGTGTTGAGCCGTGGCTCAGGGAACTTCACGCGCGGGCACCGCTGAGCCATGTGCTGGGATCGGTGCATTATCAGGTGAGCGACTACCGCAAACTTTTCTACACCGGCGATGTGT
>JAPOLH010000044.1 GCA_029977225.1 Verrucomicrobiaceae bacterium
CCGAACCAAATCCACCATGAATGGTTTTTTTCGGCGTATCGAAGCCCACCCACACCGCACAGGTGAGCGCCGAAGAATAGCCGGCAAACCAGGCATCCTTGAAGTCGTTGGTCGTTCCTGTTTTGCCACCACAGGGTTTGTTGAAGCCCAAACTTTTCACCGATGCAGCGGTGCCGTAGCTTGTGACTTCCTTGAGGATGTTTGAAACAGCGAACGCCGAATCCGAAGATGCCGACTGATACGAAAGTGGCAGCGTCGAGTAGAGCACATTGCCTTCGCGATCCTTGATTTCGGCAATCAGGTATGGGCGATAGCGCATGCCCTCGTTGGGAAAAATCGTGTAGGCCGTTGCCACTTCCCACGGCGAGGCTTCCCACGATCCGAGAAACGACGCGGGCCTTTCCGGCATCGGCGTCGAGAAGCCTGCCATGCCGGCGACCTCCTTGACCTTGCGCAGTCCGGCATAATTTCCCACGCGCACCGACATCGTGTTGCGCGAGCGGATGAGCCCGTAGGAAACCGGCTGCATGCCGCCGAAGGTGCCGTCGGAGTTGTCCGGCCGCCAGCTGCCACCCCCCTTGATTTCCCCAGCAAGGATCGGTCCGTCGCTGATTGCCGAATCGGCAGCGAGTCCTTTGTCAAATGCGGCGAGATAAACAAACGGCTTGAAGATCGAACCGAGTTGGCGTTTCGCATCCTTCGCGCGGTTGAAGCGCGATTCGGTGGCATCGCGGCCGCCGATGACCGCCAACACCGCGCCGCTGCGATTCTCGACCACCACCGCCGCGCCTTGCAGGTACGTCGGCTCCTTACGTTTTTCCACCGGCAACTTGCGCCAAGCGTCGCGCGTCGGATGACGATAACCACGGATTTTTTCAACCGAGTGCAATTTCCGCTCAAGTGCTTCCTCGCCCACTTTTTGAATGCGCGAATCGATGGTGGTGATGATTTCCAATCCGCCCAACTCGATGTTTTGTTTTTCCAAAATCAACTCGAGGTCATTGCGGATCGCATCCATCGCATGCGACTCGCGCGCTTCCCGTCGCCACTTCGGCCGCACCTCGATTGGCTCGAGCTTCGCCGCATCCGCCTGCTCGCGAGTGATGGCCTCGGCCACAACCATGCGCTCGAGCGTTGTGTTGCGCTCACGCGTCGCGGCCTCGATGGAACGAAAGGGATTGAACGAATCCGGCCCACGCACGATGCCCGCCAGCATGGCCGACTGCGAAAGCGTGAGCTCCGACGGGTGCTTCTCGAAGTAGATCCGCGAGGCCTCGCCGATGCCCTTGATCTGCCGGCCCCAGTTGATCTGGTTGATATAGGCTTCGAGCAGCTCGTCTTTCGTGTAGGCCGCCTCGAGTCGGAACGCGAGGGCCATCTCGAGCAGCTTGCGATTGATCTGGCGCACCGTATCGCCGCGCTTTTCTCCACGCTTGAGTTGATAGATGTCGGACGCAAATTGCTGCGTGATCGTCGAAGCGCCTTCGCGTTTGCCCTGCGCGTTCTTGAGTGCGGCTCGGACAATGCCGATCGGGTCGATCCCGATGTGTTGATAAAACCGCTCGTCCTCGCGTGCGAGAATCGCCTTGCGGAAAAATTCCGACACCTGTGTGAGTGGCACGATCGAACGCTTCTCGCCGTGAATGCGGCCGATCTCGACGCCCATGCGGTCGCGGATGATCGACCTCTGCGGCATCGCGTGGATTTTTGCCAAATCGTAGTGCTGTGAGCGGAATCCATAAATGACCGCGAGGATCAGCGTGAGGTACAGTCCGGCGACCAATGGATAGCCAATCAGGCGGGTGAGCATTTTGGCCAGGAGTCCCAAGGAACGGGTGAAAAAACCGAAGAGATAAAAAGGCCATAGGATCAGGAGCATGCCGCACCCCCTTTGCCGGGCGATGGGGGCCGCGGGCTCAGCTTTGCCCCGCCGGTGGTTTTCCTGCTTTTTCGCCATCGATGCGCGGAGCTTAGACGAAGCTCTGCCCGCATTCCATCACGGAAATCGATTGCGGCTTGAAATGATTTCGGAACAAGCGCGCAATCGTGCGACGCTTTTGCTACCGTGACCCTGGGATCGATCCAATGCCTTGCAATCGTGAGCTGCCTAGCGGCGGCTTTCGGCACACTCACAGCGAGCGAGCCGGATCTCGCGGCACTCGAGGCCAAGGTTAAATTCGTTGCGCAGCAAACCCTGCCAGCCACGGTTGCCCTGCTTTCAGAGGACATCGGCGCCTCCGGCTCGGGCGTGATGGTATCGGCCGATGGCCTCATCCTCACCGCCGCGCATGTCGTGCAAGGTGCCAAGGAAATGTCGGTGGTGTTTCCCGACGGCGAGCAGGTCACCGGTAAAGTTCTCGGCGCAAATTACTCCAAGGACATTGCGATGGTGAAAGCGAAGGGCAAGGGGCCATTTCCCTATGTGAAACTTGGCGAGTCCAAACCGCTTCAGGCCGGCGATTGGTTGGTGGCGCTCGGCCACTCGACTGGCTTTGATGCCACGCGCACGCCGCCGGTGCGCTTCGGAAGAGTGATCTCAAAAGGCCCAGGCAATTTCCTTACCACCGACTGCACGCTGATTGGTGGCGATTCCGGCGGCCCGCTGTTTGATCTCGATGGCAAACTCGTCGGCATTCACTCATCGATCGGCAAAGATCGCGAAAACAACAATCATGCCGGCATCGATGGCTTCAAGAGCGATTGGAACAGCATGCACAGCGGCAAGACCTGGGGCGCACTCACGCTCAACCCCTTCGCCAACCCCGAGATGCCGGTGCTTGGCATCGCCATGGGCATGCGGTCCGAGCTAAAGGGCGTGATGGTCGAGGGTGTGGTCGAGGGGTCTCCCGCCGCGATTGCAGGCATGAAGAACGGTGATGTGATCGTGGCACTCGATGGCAGCGCCATCAACGATGGCAGCGAGTTGCTCCAACTTCTTGCCAAGCGCGAAGCGGGCGATGAAGTGAAGCTCGATCTTTTGCGCGATAACAAAACCCTCAGCACCACGGTGAAGCTGATGCGTCGCAGCGAAATTTTTGAAACTCCTTGAATCCGATGCCATTCCCCATGAATCGCATGATGACGAAACTCTTTTTGACCTGCGCGTTGTCGGGCTTGGCGATCGCGCAGGACGACATTCCACTGCTTCGTCCGGAAGAGCGTGCCGCAGTGGATTCGCAAACCGAACAACTCAACGCATCCCTCAAACCCAGCCTTGCGACCGCCGCGCAATCAACCGTACGCGTCTGGTCCGGCAAACGCAGGCTCGCCTACGGCGCCGTCATCGGCGACGGCCGGCAGATACTCACGAAGTGGAGCGAAGTGGCCGAGCACGCGAACCATCTCGTGGTCGATGGACCGAACCGTGAATCACATGATGCAAAGATCACCGGCGTCCATGAAGAGGAGGATCTCGCGATACTCAGCATCGATGGCGAGGCGCTGAAGCCTATCGCTTGGTCGGATGCAAAACCGCCACTCGGAGCATTTGTCATCGCGCCCCAACCGGACGGCCGACCCGCCGCGTTCGGCGTTGTCAGCGTGCTCGAACGCAACCTGCGCGAAACCGACCTGGCATTTCTCGGTATCATGAGCGACATCGAATATCGAGGCCCAGGGGTAAGGATCAGCGAGGTGCAGCCCAACACCGGCGCCGCGGCGGCAGGGCTCAAGGAAGGCGATATCGTGCTGGCGGTGAAAGAACGACCGATCTCGGGCTTGATGGAATTAAAAAGCACACTCACCGGCACGCAACCGGGTGAGACAGTTCCGCTTCGAGTGCGCGCGAACGGCGGCGAAAAAAACCTCAATGTCACCTTGAGCAAACGCCCTGAGCTTCCGAAAATTTACAACCCGCGCCTCGACCAAATGGAACGCATGGGCGGCAAGATCAGCCGCGTTCGTGATTCATTCACACAAGTAGTGCAGTCCGACATGCGCCCGGAGCCAAATCAAATCGGCGGACCAGTGGTCGACCTGCAAGGCCGTGTGATCGGCATCACCGTCGCGCGCGCCGATCGCACGCGATCCTTCATCATGCCAACGGCCGCAGTGAAAAACATGCTGGCCCGTCCCGCGAAAGATCCATCGATCGCCAAAGTTCTCGAGCCAGAAAAACAAGTCGCGCTGCTCCCGGAAAAATCCGATGCGCCAAGGAATCACCCAATGGCGCCAAGCCCACGCCGCATGCGCGAACACCTTTCGGAAATGGAACGCCTGATGGAATTCATGCGCGAAGAAATGCGGGCGCTTGAACTCGAACGCTGAAGCAGCGCCACGAGCGAGCAGCGGGCTCACTTATCCGCACCAACCCGGATCCGCGCCGGCACATCCTTGATCGGAATGCCGGCCTTCGTCAGCGCCTCCCAGACTTCCAACAAGCGATCGAGCGGGAGCTTCTTGTCAGCCTCGAGCTCGAGCTTGCGGCCGGGATTTTTTTTCTGATAAGCGGCAAGGTACGAATCGAGGAGGCCTGATGGCACTTTAAGCGAATCCAGCGTGATCGTTCCCGCCGCATCGACGGCAATCACCGAGCGCGACTCGACGACTTTTTCCGAAGGGATCTCACGCACGGTCGGCAACTCAATGCGCAGAATGTCGCGGGGTTTTTTGAAGTTGGTCGAAACGATGAAGAAGATCAGCAAAATGAAAAGGATGTCGATCATCGGAACGATCGGCACCTCGGCGCGCTTGCGTTGTGTGCGGGGGAAGCGCATGGGATCAGCCGTTGATTGAATCGCCCTGGCAGGCTTCGCAAAGGTCCGAGAGCAGAGACTCAAGCCTCACGGTGAGCAACTCGATGCGCCGCGTGAAGTAGCCGTGCGCAATCACGCAGGGCACGGCGATTGCCAGACCGAAGATCGTGGTGTTGAGCGCCTCGGCAATGCCGCGCGCAATGGCAAGGTGATCGGCCGCGTCGCTGAGACCTTGGAAAATCGTCACGAGTCCCGATGCGGTGCCAAGCAAACCAAGCAACGGCGCAACCGTGATAACGATATCGAGCACACCAATGCCGGATTGCAGGCGGGCGACCTCCACCCGCGCCGCTGATTCCACGGCGTTGGCAATGTCGCCTTGCGGTTTGCCGCGATGCTTGATGGCGCTCGCCGCCAATCGAGCCAACGCGCTGCCACCTTTTTCCGCTTCTTTGATGACCGGCACCTCACGGCCGTTTTGCGCAAGCTCGTGAAAATTCGCCAATTGCTTTTCCAACGCGGCGGGGATCACACGCTGCGGCGAGAGCGAAAGAAATTTGTAAACAATCGCCGCCACGCCCACCACCGATGTGACACCAAGCGGGATCATGAAAATGCCTCCTTTGTGAAGGAAGTCCCAAGCAGCTTGCATGATGCCGGGTGTCGCGCCGGCGCTAGTTTGCATTAAGGTCTCAAACATGGCTCGTGTCGGTTTCTAGAAATAAAATCGGAACATCAACTCCAAGGGATCGTCATCGTAATCCTTGCGCAAGGCCTTGGGCATCGGCGGAATGTCTGCGTCGCGAATCGCATTCAAGGTGAATCCCTTTTGGACCTCGCCGGTCTCCATGTCACCCACGAACTGCACCGACCTCACCTTGCCATTGGCTTCAACAAAAAATCTCACGGTCAAAAATCCCGGCGTGATGAAATCCCGATGCCGCACGCAGTTGCGTTGCCACTCGATCTCGACCGCGCGGCTGATGGTTGCCTGATACCTGCCCAGCGGCGAATCGGCGACATCGAGCGCACTGGGACCCGTGCGGGAAATCGAACCAACCACTGCCGTCTTGCGCTGGTTGCCGCGAAACTCTTTTTCCTTTTTCAGCTCAGGCTTGGGAGCTTGGGCCGGCGAGGAAATGTCTTTGGGTTTTTCGGCAACAACAGGCGCGGGCGCTTCGACTGGCGGGGCAACGGCTTCATGCGGTCGAGGATCAGGCACGATGGCTTTTTTCAATTGCTCAGGCGAAACGCCGACATCCACCGGATTCGGGCCTTGCACGAGACCACTCCGTTGCGGGGTTGGTTTGGCGGGCGGACTCGGTGATTTTTTCTCGTTCTGCGGCGCGCTCGCTTGCTCGGCAGACTGCGCTGCCTGCTGCGATTCGCGGGGCTTTCTGGGTTCGGACAATTCGCCATCCTGATACTGACTTTGTGTGGTCTCGATGTCGCCCGCATCCCGGGGTTTCATCCCTTTCTGCGATGGCAGGGCCGGAGCCGTGGAGACCGGTGCCCGATCGCTCGCCGCTCGCGTTGACCGCTCACCAATAAAGGGCGCATTTTTCACCGGCTCGCTCGCCTGCTGCTCGTCGGAGGTTCTCGCAAAGCGCGGCCTTGCACGCTCCTTTTTGGCTTCGGGCACCACCACGCTGGCCGCCATCTCAGGCACGATCGTCAACACCGGCTCAGCCATCACCGGACGCGTCGCCTCGTTTCGCTTGCCCAACAAATGCGACTCCAACAAGCCAAGCCCCAAGGCCAGCAAGAGCCCAAGGTTGATCAATATAGACCACACAAACGCCGTCAGCCAAAGGCGTCCCTCGCCCTTTTGCTCGCCCGTGCCCAGCCATCCTGTCGTCATCAACCCGGCCAAATTGCCCGCAAATCCGCCCTCGCGCAATCCGTCAGATTGCAAGGCCCAAAGCCGAAATTTGCCTATAAAGGGACAGACCTTTTATTTGCAAAATCCGTGGTCCATCCGCTTCGCCAACCCAACACGGTTGGCATCTATCGCCGGCAATCAAACACCCACACCTCTGCCCCACGCTTTTCGTCGTAAAATTTGCCATTTCGATGCAAATAAATACCAAAATAAGCACTTTTTGCTTGATCGCATGAAGCGCGAAAAATTTGTTTTTTCTCCGATGAAAACCCTCTCGCACGCCAGTCAACTCGCATCTTTAGTGGCATCTGCTGCTCTGCTTGGTCAGACCAACGCGCAAACCTCGCAACTTGCCTACTCACAAAATTTCAACGCGGCCGCCAACGACACCACCGGCACTGGCCTTGGCGACGGATCCAACATCACGGACAACAATGGCCAAGCTAACTACGACGCTCGGGTGCTTTCCTCCACGCAGTGGGGTTCCGGGGTCACGCCCGATGGTCAACCGTGGAAGGCTCTCTGGCTGACCCCGCTGAATACCGGCATCATCGGCAACTTTTTCACCCCCGTTGTCAACCAAGGCCAATCCGTCTCGGCCTTCAGCGCCAACTTCACGCTGCTCAACAACTACATCAACCGAACCAACGAGCCCATGGCCGACGGCTTCTCGGTCAACTTCGGCAAGTTCAACAACACCACCAGCGCCTACGGCGGGGAGTGGGGTATGCACTCCTCGGGTGATGGCAAGACTGGCGATGTGTTGAGCCTCGGCTTCTTCACCTATACCGGGGGCGATCCAAGGATTGAGTTGCGCTACAACAACACCGTTGTCGCGACCAACCCCATGGATCCGTACTGGAACAACCAAAATCCCCCACCCAGCAGCGCTTTTTTGCCGGTCAATTTCTCCTGGGACGCCAACGGCGTCGATGTGACCTACGCCGGCACCACAGTCTTCTCCAACGTCGCCATCGCCGGCTTCACTCCTGGAATCGACTACCGCTTCGCCATGGCTGCCCGTACCGGCGCGGCCTACATGAACACCTTTGTCGACGACATTTCCATCAACACCACCGCAGCTCCCTTCGTCTGGTCCGCTGGCTCCGGCAACTGGACCACGGCCGGCGGCTGGACCATCGGCGCGGCACCCACTACCAACAACAACTGGATCGTGATGGCGGGCGCAGGCGGCAACGCCAACAACAACGCCCTTAGCGCCGTTCAGGGTCTGGTCTTTAGCAACAACGCCACCGGTTCCTACTCCCTCTCCGGAAACGCAATGACGGTCGGTGCGTATGGCATCGCGAACAACGCCTCCAGTGCCCAGACCATCGCCAGCAACCTCACGCTCGGCGCATCGCAGACCTTCAATGCCGCCAGCGGAGCGCTTTCATTCAACGGCACCATCAACGCGGGCGGCAATGCCCTCAGCGTGAATGGAAGCAACGCCGTCACAATCAACGGAGCCATCAGCGGCGCCGGTGCCTCGCTCTCAAAATCCGGCGCCGGCAACCTCACGCTCGGTGGCAATAACACCTACACCGGCGGCACCACCGTTTCGGCAGGGCGTTTAATCGGTACGAGCTCCAGCATCCAAGGCGCGATTGCGAACAATTCGGCGTTGGAATTTGCGCAGACCAGCTTAGGAACCTACTCCGGCAACATCGTCGGCAGCGGATCATTGACGAAAACTGGCGCCGGCAAGCTAATCATTTCCGGAAACAACACCTACACCGGGTCAACTACGGTCAGCGAAGGCTCCCTTGCGGTTAATGGATCGCTTGGCAACACCGCGGTGTCGGTGGGCAGCAATGCGACACTTCAAGGCAGCGGCAGCATTGGTGGATCGGTAACGATCACCTCAGCGGGCACGCTTAGCCCGGGCAACAGCATCGAGAGCCTTGCAATGGGCGCGCTGACCTTTCAGTCCGGATCAAACTTCGTCCACGAGGTGGACAGCACCGCGATGGTAGGCCTGCAGTCGGACCTCGTGCACGTGGATGGAAATCTCAACATTGCAAACGGAACCACGACATTGACGCTAATCGACCTCGCTGGAGCATGGAACTGGGTGAACGACACCAAGTTCACCATGATCAATTACAGCGGCTCATGGAACGGTGGGCTCTTTGTCATGGATGGTGATGTTCTTGAGGATGACTCCAATATCATCATCGCGGATGGCAAGGGCTGGAGGATCAACTACAACGATACGACTGGTGGATCCAATTACAGCTCAGACCAGACCTACTCCAAGTTTGTGACACTGACTGCCATTCGCGAGCCCACGGCTCTGACGCTTGGTGGTCTTGGTGCGCTCCTCCTACTGCGCCGCCGCAGGGCATAAGTTTCCCGTTTGGCTTTGGGTTGAAATGTGGCGGCGATCAGTGGTCGCCGCCACATTTCCCGAGCGGTTCTTTGGGGATTTTTTGCCACCCGCACCACTCCAAATCCCAATTTTGGTCAAAAATTGGCAATCTTCTGGCGTGTCAAATCACCAAAAATCCCGATTTGCCCCGTTTTTGATCATTTTTGATTGCAATAAATCCGCGGATCGACCAAATTTCCCTCCCCAACCCCAATTTTATGAGCAAATCGACCATGGACGGCGCCCAAGCGCTCATCAAGACCCTCGACGACCTCGGCATCGAGTACATTTTCGGATATTCCGGCGGTGCCGCGATTCCGATTTTCGACGCCTTGGAGACGGTAAAAACGAAGATGAAATTCATCCTCGTGCGTCACGAGCAAGGAGCCGTGCACATGGCCGATGGCTATGCCCGCGCGACTGGCCGCCCCGCAGCGGTGCTGGTGACCTCCGGCCCCGGCGCCGGCAACACTGTCACAGGTCTCATGACAGCCATGATGGACTCCGTGCCGATGCTGGTGATCTGCGGGCAGACCGTGACCTGGATGCTCGGCAAGGACGCCTTCCAGGAGGCCGACATTTTCGGCATCACCATTCCGGTGGTGAAGCACAACTACCTCGTGAAGGAAACCAACGCGCTGCCGCGCATCGCCCGCGAGGCTTACCACATTTCGACCACCGGCCGCCCCGGTCCGGTGCTGATTGACGTGCCCAAGGACATTTCGCAAGGCCCCTTCAGCGGTGACATGAATGCCCCGATGCAACTTCCTGGATATCATCCGGAAGCCTCAAAGGAAATTTGCGCCAAGTCCGTGAAGCAAGCCGCCGACCTCATCGCCAAGGCCAAGCGCCCGGTGATCCTTGCCGGCCAAGGTTGCATGATTGCCCGCGCCGACAAGGAGCTGCGTTATCTCGCAGAGACCCTCAACGCACCGGTCACCACAACGCTGCTCGGCAAGGGCGTTTTCCCGGAGACTCACCCGCTCTCACTCGGCATGCTCGGCATGCACGGCACCGCCTACGCCAACAAGGCGATGATCGAGTGCGACCTGCTGCTCAATGTCGGCTCGCGTTTCGACGACCGCATCATCGGCCAGCCCGCGAAGTTCTGCAAAGACGCCCAGATCATCCACATCGACATCGATCCCGCCGAGATGGGCAAGATGATCCAACCGGATGTGCAAATCGTCGGCGACGCGAAAGCCGCGTTGGCGGAGATCAACGAAAAGATCAGCCCGCTCGAAACCTCCGAGTGGCTCAGCAAGCTCGATGGCTATAAAAAGAAATTCCCGCTCAGTTATAAAAAACAAGGCGGCCTGCGCATGCAGCAGGTGATCGACGAGCTCTACGAACTCACCGAAGGCAAGGCGATCGTCTCGACCGATGTCGGCCAGCACCAGATGTGGGCCGCACAATTTTACAAAAACCACGAGTCCTTCCATTGGCTCTCCTCCGGTGGCGCCGGCACGATGGGCTTTGGTTTCCCGGCCGCGATCGGCGCGCAACTCGCATGCCCGGATAAGACGGTTATTTCGATCTCCGGCGACGGCGGATTCCAGATGACTCTTTTCGAGCTCGCCACCGCGCAACTTCACAAATTGCCGATCAAAATCGTGGTCCTCAATAACCACTACCTCGGCATGGTGCGCCAGTGGCAGGAGTTGTTTTACGAGGATCGCACCTCCGGCGTCGACCTCGTCGGCAATCCCGATTTCTGCAAACTCGCCGCCGCCTACGGCATCCCGTCCGTGCACATCAAGCGCCCGGCGGATGTCACGCGCATGCTGGAAAAAGCCCTCGCCTACAACGACGGCCCGATCCTCATCCACGCGGAATGCGTCAAGACCGACAATGTGTTCCCAATGATCCCTGCTGGCGCGGCTCTCGAAGACATGATCACCGAGGCACCCAAGCAGAAGATGGCCAAACCCGTCGGTTCCACATGATGAAATGACGAACGGCTTCGGTGCTTTGGTAATTGAAAAATTTCTCAAACCACACCGAAGCCAAATCTTCCATTCTTCACCCGAATCCTCCAACTCGAAACTTATTTTCCCATGCCCAACATCGTCACCACCGACACCCCGGTGCCAGCCCCGATCATCGCCCGCGGCCCAAGCCACACGCTTTCGATCCTGGTCAACAACCAACCCGGCGTGCTGATGCGCATCTGCCAGGTGTTCTCGCGCCGCGGCTTCAACATCGACTCGCTCGTCGTTTCCGAAGGACGCAACGCAAACTTCTCGCGCATGACCATCGGCATTTCCGGCGATCCGCAAGGCCTCAGCCAAATCATCATGCAGGTCGGCAAGCTCATCGATGTGATACATTGCTTCGAGCACACCTCCGCCGATTCGGTCACCAAGGAAATGGTGCTCATCAAAATCCAGTGCTCGCCCGAGGAACGCTCGATGGCTCTTCAGATCACCGAACACTTCGCCGGCAAAACCGTCGACCTCACACCGACCTCGATGATCGTCATGATCAACGGCGACAGCCCAAAGGTCGACGCGGCGATCGCGATGTTCTCGCAGTTCAACATCATCGAGACCGTCCGCACCGGCAAAGTCGTGATGGCCCGCGGCGAGCAGCCGACCTGAGCACTCGCGTTTAGCGGATTTTTTCAAAGAAGCCATTGGCCTCATGCGCCAGTGGCTTTTTTGCGGATCCAGGCCTTGAGCAATGCTCGGGCCACGGCGGTGACTCATTGGATACCCCACAAAAAAGGAGCGCACCGAGGCGGAGTTGGGCTTGTCGATTGAAATTAGGAACCTATTAATTACACGTATCGTTTGGCAAAGGAACGTGCCGACTGCGACCTGTTTCACCTGCTGCCTCTGATTTTTTCAACCCGTAAATGCTGACGCATACCAAGTCAAATGCCCTCATCGCAACCACTCCATTCTCAAGATTTAGAGACAGCGCCGAACGCTGCATCCCGACCCACCAACCTAGCGGCACGTGACAGAAAATCGGCAAGCCTGCCATGGGGCCCGTCGTGGGCCGTCTTTTACCTCACCCTCGCGTTAGCGGTCGGTTGGGTGATGTTGGATGCGTTTTTGGTCGACACCTTCACCGTGCGAATTTGCGAAGAAACGGACAAGAACATCCCGCATGAAAAACGCATGCCGGTATTTTTGGATCACATCGCGTGCGATGGATACGCCTGGAATCATCATGCCGAGAACATCGGCAAAGACGGCTCATGGCGCATGCGTTGGACGCATTTGGACAACGCACCAAACGGCCGCGAACTGCACTGGAACTCTGCCTTCGCATGGTACCTACGCGGCCTCGGTGAAATCTATCACGCCAACACCGGCGAGTCTCTGCGCAACAGCATCTACCGCATGTCGATCTGGGCAAACCCGATCCTGCTGGTCGTGGCCCTAGTGGTTTTTTCGATCCTGTCGGCCAAACGCTTCGGGCCCTTGTGCGGATCAATTCTCCTGATGGGCATGGTTGCGGTGCCATCATTTTATGAAGGTTTCATGCCTGCCTACCCCGATCACCATGGCATTCTTGCCTTTTCGTTGATGGGCTTGTTCTTCGGCATCGCATGGGCTGGTGTTTGCTGGGTGAGGCCTGAGGGCGATCCGGACATCACCGCGCCCAACTCCATCAAACAAGCCCGCCAAGGCATGATTTTTTCCGCTGTGAGCGGTGCGGCGGCGATTTGGATCAGCGCTCTTTCGACCTCGATCGTGCTTGGCACCATCGGCATCGCAGCCGTGGCATCCGCCTTTTTCATGAGATGGAAAGGGCGCGGCGGGCTGACCCACCATGCAAAGTTGTGGAAAGTGTGGGCGCTTTGGGGCTCCGGTGCCGCGTTGATTTTTTATCTGCTCGAGTACTTCCCCTCGCACATGAGCATGCGTCTCGAAGTGAACCATCCATTTTACGCGCTGGCGTGGCTTGGCGGCGGTTGGATGATCAGTATCCTCACTGCTTGGATTCTCGATGAAGGGCAAAAGCTCGCCCCATTTCCATACAACAAGCTCATCGCGCCATTCCTTGCCTGCATGATTCTGCCCGCCGTCATTCTGATTGGCGGCGCCGAAGTTTATATTCCGAAAGATCCATTCATGGTGGAGCTCTGGGGCCACATCACCGAATTGCTCACGATCTTCGAGCGGATGCAACTCCCTGGGTTTAATTTGAAAATCGCCTTTGGCTGGTACCCTTTGTTTTTTGTGGCAGCCTTGGTGCTTCTGTTCCTAAGCGGAACATGCCGCGGCACAAAAGCCGTGCTGGTTTTTTTGGCAGTACCCGTCCTTTTCATGACTGGATTGCAGACCTATCAGAGCCGCTGGGGCCTGCTACTAGGCCCGATCTACATCGCCCTTGCCGCGATCCTAATCCCGCAAATCTGGCGACTCGTTCCACAAACCACCAAAGCGAGAGCGGCTACCGCCGTTCTCCTGCTGGGTTTTGCCTGGTTGTTCATTCAACCCGCCGCCTCAGCAAGATTTGCGCAAAACTGGAATCTATATCGCTCAGGCAAACTGGAGGTAAATTTTGGCCAAGCTCTCGCTCTCATCCATCGGCAAATGGCCTTCATCATCAAGGAAAGCGCAGGCGACAAACCGGTGGTCGTGCTCAGCAGCCCCAACAGCTCGGTTTTGCTCGCAGGCCTCGGCGGATTTCAAGCAGTCGGCACACTGTATTGGGAAAATGTCGACGGGTTGAAAAACGCCGCCAAGGCGCTCAATGCCCAAAGCGACGATGAAGCCCTTGCAAAAATAAACGAGCTAGGAGTGACCCACATCTCATTGATGCCATGGGAAAATTTCATTCAACCCTACTTCAATATCCTCAACTCCAAGTCGAATGAGGGGCAATCGTTTGACAAATCTTTTGGCAAGCGTGCGCTCTTCGACAGAGTCATTCCACGCTGGACAAGACCGCTGATATACCCGCCCAACGGCCTGACCCAGAGCCTCCAGCAAAGTGTTCTGCTGTTGCAATTCGCGCCGAATCAAAATGCGGACGAAGCGCAATTTCAACTCGGCCGCTTTGTGCAACAAGTCATAGGCGACCCGAATCAGGCAGAGCGCATCTTCAAAGAAATTCTCCAACGCAATCCTGATGGCGGGCTCGTCCGTCTCGAGCTGTGCAATCTCTACCTGTCGTTGAAAAAATACGAGGATGCGCTCACCGAAGCTTTGCTCGCCCTTCGCAATGCAGATCCCACAACCCGTACCAACGTCAGCAATCAAATGGCCAATGCGTTCATGGCTGCGGGCGAAAGAAAGCTGCAGGCCGACTTAGTACGCGAAGTGGCAAGTTATGCCAATGCCACCGTCGACAGCTTGTTTAATGCCGCATGGACGCTTTCGACGTTGCCCGACCCTGCGATGCGCGATCCGAAGTTTGCCCTCACCGCACTCACGCGCGCCGAAAAACTTGAGCACGACGCGGCCGTTTTGTTGATGCTACGATCGGTGGCGCAGGCCGCATCCGGCGATTTCACCAAGGCCACTACTACCATTGAGAATCCTATTTTGAGGCAAAACTCCAACCCGCAGATTCAAAACAAAGTCGCCGAACTGCGTGAGGCGTTCCAAGCTCGCAAGCTCCCAACCCAATGAACCCAGAGGTCACTATCCTCATGCCTTGCCTCAACGAGGCGGAGACCCTTGCGGCTTGCATCAAGGCCGCGCGCGATGGCCTTGCCGCCGCAGGAGTCGATGGTGAGATCCTCATCGCCGACAACGGCAGCACCGATGGCTCGCAGGAAATCGCGGTCGCTCACGGCGCGCGCGTGCTGCCGGTGGCAGAGCGTGGTTATGGCAATGCCCTTCGTGCCGGCATGGCCGACGCGCGCGGCCGCTTCATCACCATTTCCGATGCGAACTCCATGCCGCCGGTGCGCAGCTCCATGCGATGAAAGGCATCTTTGGAAAGCGCGCGTAGGCCGCAGTGGAAATCCTGGCTGGGGCATTTGAAAAAAAGTCGGCCGATGAAACTGCGCACTGG
>JAPOLH010000045.1 GCA_029977225.1 Verrucomicrobiaceae bacterium
AAGTAACTGCGCCGCGCCACGTATTCCACCTAAGGGGTTTTTAATTTCATGCGCCATACCTTGAATAGAATCTTTCGCTGCTTGCTGCACAGTTTGTTGACGTGTTTCATGCATGACACGTACAAACGCATCGGCATCAACTACGACTGCTGCCACTTCGCCCTGCAGTTCGAGGACGCAAAACATTCACTCGACGCACTCACCCGCGCCGGTATTCGCATTTCAAAAATCCACCTCTCAAACGCGCTCTCACTCGATCTGAATAGAAAAGAAGCCATCACCGCGATCGCAGGCTTCGACGAGCCGGTCTACTCGCATCAGGCCGTACATCGAAATTCATCTGGCGCAATCAGCCGCTTCATTGACCTTCCTGATTTTCTCCGCGCCGCACCATCCGGCCTCACCGGCGAAGCACGCGTGCATTTCCACATCCCACTCGACGCCAAACCATCGACACCGCTCGGATCAACCAGCGAGCATGTCACTGACACGCTGTCATGGCTAAGCTCACACCCCGATGCCTGCGCACACCTCGAGATCGAGACCTACACCTGGGGAGTGCTACCGACCGAGCTTCGCCGCCCGGTCGAGGAACAAATCGCCGCCGAATACCGTTGGGTGCTTGCGCAAAACATGTAGCGCATTGCCAAGCGACCGCCGCTCGTGTTGGATCGCGGCATGTCCGACATCAAAATCACTGTTCATACCACCGCCGGCGACATCGACGCCTCTCTCTACGCGTCGAAAGCCCCTCTAACCTGCGCGAATTTCCTCAACCTCGCACGCCGCGGCTACTACAACAATGTGGCCTTCCACCGCGTAATTGAAGGCTTCATGCTGCAGGGCGGTGACCCGACCGAAACCGGCCGCGGCGGCCCAGGCTACAAGTTTGCCGACGAGTTCCATCCCGAACTTCGCCACCGCTCACCCGGCGTATTCTCGATGGCCAACGCCGGCCCAGGCACCAACGGCTCGCAATTCTTCATTACGACCGTGCCCACCCCCTTTCTCGACAACCGTCATTCGGTCTTTGGCCAAGTCACCAACGGCCTCGACATCGTAGAAAAAATCACCGGCAAGAACAACACCGGCGAGCGCGGCTGCAAATACAACGGCGTCGGCGACAAGATCACCTCGATCACGATTCACGACGACACAACCGCACTCTTCGAGTCGCAAAAGGACAATATCGAACACTGGAATTCGATACTCGATCGTTGAGCTTTTAACTCAACGCCGACCGCGTCTCCGGCCTTGGCCGGAACGCCCCCCACCCGCCGCCTGCTTCGCGGCCGATGACCTACCGCCATTCGCGAGCTTACCGCGTGCATGACGCTCGGCGAGAGATTCGTTGTGCCAGTTATGGCCTTCCCACTTGGGAATCGCCATGCGGATGGTCTTTTCAATCTCACGCAGAAATTCCAGCTCCTCTTCCGAACAAAAGGAAACTGCCCGGCCATCGGCGCCCGCCCGTGCGGTCCGACCGATACGGTGGACATACGACTCGGGCTCGTTGGGTAAATCAAAATTCACCACAAGGCCGACCTCTTTCACATCGACCCCACGCGCCGCAACATCGGTCGCCACCAAAATCGGCGTGAGCCCTTTCTTGAAGCGTTCCAAGGCCTTCTCGCGCTGCGATTGCGACTTGTCGCCATGAATCGCCTCGGACGGATAACCCGCCGCATTCAAACTCTTCGCAAGTTTGTTTGCACCATGCTTGGTGCGGCTGAAAACAATCGTGAGCTTCTGCTCCTTTGCCTCGGACTGCTCCCGCAGCAATTGCTCAAGCAGAGGTCGCTTGTATTCACGATTCAGGAAACAGATCCGCTGCTCGATCTTCTCGGCTGTCGTAGTCTCTGGCGTAATGCTAACGCGCGCGGGATCCTTCCAAAATCGTTTTCGCCAGCTCAACAATGTTTGGTGCAAGAGTTGCTGAGAAAAACAACGACTGCCTCCGCGATGGCAACAGCGAGATGATGCGCTTCACATCGCGCAAAAATCCCATGTCCAACATCCGATCAACTTCATCGAGTACGAAAAACTCAACCTGCGAAAGATCGACATGACGCTGATCGATCAAATCCAGCAAACGCCCGGGAGTTGCCACGAGGACATCGACACCATTGCGCATGGCATTGATCTGCGGCACCGACCCCACACCACCATAAATCAATGTCTGGCGAAATTTGACCAACTTTCCATACGTCGCAAAGCTCTTCCCAACCTGCCCCGCTAGCTCGCGCGTCGGAGCCAACACCAAGGCGCGACACGCCTTGGGCCGCACGGTTTTGCGTCGTTCATGGAGTTGCTGCAAAATCGGTAACGCGAAACTCGCGGTCTTGCCAGTGCCGGTCTGCGCACAACCGAGCAAGTCTTTGCCCTGCAATAGAATCGGAATCGCCTGCGCCTGGATCGGCGATGGCTCTTCGTACCCGAGTTCTTTCAATACTTGCTGCAACGGCGCAGCCAGCGGCAGCGCCTCAAATCGATTGGTATTCATTTCTTGATAAGGTCCGCACCCACCGGTTTTCGGCGTCGGACGGGTCGATGAGCATGTTCAGTTAAACCTCAGGCCAACTCTCATCGATCAAGAAGGGAAAAAGGAGCCCGGCCATCGGGTGAAATCATATGAAATCGACCGGCAAGGCAGACCCAGAGGTCATGCGGATCCACACGATTTGCAAGACGATTCGCGGCAAATCACCGTTTCATGTCCCCCGCGACCCTCGAATCAGCTTATTCCGGCTTGATCCGCCGCCCGGAAAAATCAAACTCACCGAAGCATGTCCGCCGCTTTTCAACACACCCTCGCCGGCCCAGCCACTCTCGAAGGAACCTCACTCCACACGGGGCAAAAGGTCACCCTCACCCTCAAGCCCGCACCCGAGGGCCATGGCTTCAAATTCCGCCGCATCGACCTACCCGACCAACCCTTCATCAATGCCGATGTCGACAAGGTCCAAACCGTTGAACGCGCAACCACGCTCGCGGAAGGCTCGGTGAAGGTCCACACGGTCGAGCATGTGATCTCTGCCCTCACCGGCATGGGCGTCGACAATGCGTTGATCGAAATGGACGCAAACGAACCTCCGATCGGCGACGGATCATCGCGACCCTTCGTCGAAATGATCCGCAAGGCTGGCCTCGTCGCACAACCATCGCCGCGCCGTGTTTGGGAAATTCGCGAAACGATCCATCAGGAAACCGCCGATGGCACATTGATCACGATCGTCCCCTGCAAGACTTTCAAAATTTCCGTCACCAATGTTGGACCCGACGGACGCTTCACCCAATATTTCTCCAGCGAAGTCACCCCCGAAAAGTACGAGAATGAAATCGCTCCGGCGCGCACCTTCGTTTACTACGAAGATGTCAAACCGCTCTTGGAAAAAGGCCTCATCAAGGGTGGCTCGCTCGAAAGCGCTGTGGTCATCCGCGGCGATGAAATCATGTCGAAGGAGCCCATGCGCTTCAACAATGAGTTCGCGCGCCACAAGGCACTCGACATCATTGGTGACCTGATGCTCTCCGGCGTTCGCATCCACGGCCATGTGATTGCGGTGAAGCCCGGTCACGGCCCAAACACCAAAATGGCCGCCACGCTCAAGGCCGAATACCAACGCATGCGCTCAATGGTACCCGCCGCTGTCAGCATCCCCGATGGCGAAAGCGTACTCGACATCCACGAGGTGCTCAAAATTCTCCCTCATCGTTACCCATTTCTCATGGTCGACCGCATCGTCGATTGCCTCGGCGAAAACAAGTGCACCGGTGTGAAAAATGTGACGATGAACGAGCCGTACTTTCCCGGCCACTTCCCTGGTCATCCCATCATGCCCGGCGTGCTCCAACTGGAAGCAATGGCGCAGGTCTCATCGGTGCTCATGCTTCGCAAACCTGAAAATGTCGGCAAAATCGGCTATTTCATGAGCGCCGACAATGTGAAGTGGCGCCGCCCGGTGCTCCCCGGCGACACGCTGCTGATCGAAACCGAAATCATCAAGATCCGCGGTTCAATCGGCCAAACCCGCTGCCGCTGCCTCGTCAACAACGAGGTGGTATCTGAAGCGGAATTGAAATTCGCGCTGATGGATCGCTAATCAGAAATTTCCGCTCAAATCGCCGAGCGCGAAATCATCAGCAATCTCAGGCCATTGAGGCAGACCAACACGGTGCTGCCTTCGTGACCCACCACGCCAATCGGCAAGGGCAAGCCCCAGCCAAGCGCGGCGAGAATGAGCAGCACAATCACGCCGCCGGAAAAACACAGGTTCTGCAATAGGACCCGCTTGGCCCGGCGCGCATGATTCAAGAGCAGCGGAATGTTTTCCAATCGGTCGCCCATCAGCACGATGTCCGCCGTTTCCATCGCCACATCGGTACCGGCGGCACCCATCGCCACACCAATGTCCGCCATCGCCAAAGCCGGCGCATCATTGACTCCGTCGCCAACCATCATCACCCGACCCTCCTGACGCAGCTGCCGAATGAGCTTGAGCTTATCCTCTGGCAAAAGACCGGCATGCAGCTCGTCCACATGAGCCTCACGCGCAATCGCCTCAGCGACAGGCCGCTGATCCCCTGTCAGCATCACTACGCGACGCACACCAAGTTGGTGCAAATCATCCGTTAAGGTTCGTGCCTCATCGCGAATGGTATCGGCCATGACCATCACCGCCTTCGCAGTCACATGATCTCCCTCACGCACCCCCATCCACACGCAGGTCTTGCCCATCTGCTGCAATGGCCGCGAGAGATTTTCAATCGCTTCAAATCCACTCACCTCCAACTCACGAAACAAACGCTCACTACCCACGACAACCCGAAGGCCATCGACATTTCCTTCCGCGCCTTTGCCGGGGGTAGCCTGGAAATCCGTCACCTCGGGCGCAGCAATGCCGCAGTCCAGCGCGCCCTTCACGATCGCATGCGCCAAGGGATGCTCGGACTTCGCCTCAAGCGCCGCTGCCAAACGCAATAATGCCGCAACTTCCGCAGGTAAACTCGCACCCATGGCATGCACGCCGTCGCCCGTGACTACTTCCGTCAGCGATGGCTTGCCCACTGTCAGCGTTCCAGTCTTGTCGACCGCGACTATGTCGATCAAGGCCGCACGCTCGAGATGCGAACCACCCTTGATCAATATCCCCCGCCTCGCTGCACCACCGATCGCAGATAACACGGTCGCTGGCGTACTGATGACCAAGGCACAAGGCGAGGCTACCACCATCAACGTCATCGCACGATAAAACGCCGTGGAAAAATTTTCTCCCATCGCCAAAAACGGAATGAGAAAAACAGCGATCGTGAATGCGATTACGCCCATCGCATAATACTGCTCAGCACGCTCAAGAAACCTTTGCGTACCGGACTTTTCCGCCTGCGCTTCCGCCACGAGCTTGACCATTCTCGCAAGTGCGGAATCCTCTGGCCGCTTGGTGACACGCAATTCGATGCCCCCACTTTGATTGAGCGTCCCCGCAAACAACAAACTACCAACGGTCTTTGAAACCGGCATCGACTCACCGGTCAGCGAGGATTCGTTGACATGCGTGGAGCCCTCGCTCAGAACGCCATCCACCGAAATCTGCTCGCCAGGTTTCACCACCACAATTTCATCGACCTCGACCTGTTCAACCGGTACCCGCAGCACTGTTCCGTTGCGTTTGACCATCGCCTCAGTCGGGCGCAGCTTGAGCAAGGCTTCAATCGCCCGCCGCGTGCGATCCATCGCATGCCGCTGTAGAACGTTGGAAAAACTGAACAAAAACAATAACAGAGCTCCCTCAAACGGCGCACCAATCAAGGCCGCGCCCAAGGCTGCAAGCACCATCAGCACATCGACATCAAGCACCCACTCGCGCAGCGACGCGATCGCCGACCTCACCCCTTGCTGACCTGCAAAAACATAGGCCGCCGCATACAGTCCATTCGACAGGGGTGGACTCAGCCATTTTCCCGAAACCCAAGCAGCGATCAAAAACACAAAGCCCAAGGTGCAGGAAATCTCCTCATTCAAATCGCCACATCGAACCCTCTTCCACAGCGAACGCTTCTCCATCAAGCTCGCCTGCAATGGATGGATGTCGGCCCCCGCATGCTTGAGTTCGGCAACAATCGCCTCCTCTGACTTGACCCGCGTGTCGAAAGTAACCGAAAGCACCTTGCCAATGAAAGTCGCCGTCGCCCGCCTCACCCCGGGGATATCAGTCACTCGCTTCTCAAGCTTCTGCGCGACTGCCTCACTCGCATCGCTCTCGATGCGAAAGGTGCTCCTGCGGATCGCCGAAGCAAGCTGCTCGCGGTGCTCGTCGACGATTTGGCGAAGCTCTCCCTCGCTCAACAAGCGTGGATCGTAGTCGATGTGCAAGCCATTGCCGGACGCGTCCTTCTGTACCCGCAGAATACCGCTGTGATCGGTCAGCTCATGGTCAGGCATTTCGCCGGAACCAGAATTTTTTGGGGCATCTTGCATGATGAAATGATGACGTATTTTCCACACAGGGAAACAACATCACCATCTCAGAATCTTTGACGGACGCCAGCCGCAAGTTGATGAAAAGCGGCCGAAACCGCATTCGCAGAAGGCTCCATCAAAGCCACAGGCACGCCCGAGTCCGCCTTTTCCCGCGTCACCACATCGATCGGAATCCGCCCAAGCAGTGGCACATTCATGGCCTCGGCCTCACGCACACCACCACCTTCGCCAAAAAGATAATATCGCTTGCCAGCATCACACTCAAACCACGCCATGTTTTCGACTAGGCCAAGAATCGGCACATTCACCTTCGCAAACATCGATACGGCCTTGCGTGCATCGATCAAGGCAACCTCCTGCGGTGTCGTCACAATCAACGCGCCGTCCACGCTTACTGTCTGAACAATCGTCAATTGGATGTCACCGGTGCCAGGCGGCATGTCGAGCACGAGATAGTCCAAATCATCCCACGCGACCTGACGCAAAAATTGCTGCGTGTAACGCGTCGCCATCGGCCCCCTCACAATCACCGGCGAACGGTCATCGAGCAAAAAACCCATCGACATGAGTTGAATGCCATGCGCTTCGAGCGGGATGATCTCATCGCGCTCATTGGCCATTGGCCGATCATTGACACCAAACATTTGCGCCACCGAGGGACCATAAAGATCGCAATCGCAAAGCCCGACGCGCGCACCAGTCGCCGCCAGAGCCACCGCGAGATTTGCTGCGACGGTTGATTTTCCCACACCACCCTTGCCCGATGCCACCGCGATCACGCGCTTGACTCCAGGGATCGACGACTTGCCCACGCCCGAGCCACCAGACGCGGCAGGCGCATCCTTGACATCAATATCCACCTTCACGCTGCCGACTCCGGGCAAGCTATCCAACGCCGCATGGCAGTCCTTGAAAATTTGCTCCGGCACCTTGGGATCGCGGGTGGAAACCTCGATCTTCACCAGCGTCACGTCATCCTCCACGCGCACATCCTTGACCAAACCAAATGACACGATGTCTCGGGAAAACCCGGGATATCTCACCTGCCGCAAAATTTCTCGAATGGAGTCGGGAGTCATAAACGCCGGCAGTTTCGCCCGCTCACGCCCATGTGCAAGCACTACTCGCAATGACGCGACCCATGACTGCTCGGAAATTGAAAATCATACACCAATCACGCGACCGGGCGGTTGACTCGACAGCTCGGATCGTTCGATACTCCCGTGCACTTCAATTTCTCACATCCATGGAAAATGTCATCATCATCGGCACCGGTTGCGCCGGCTACACCGCAGCGATCTACACGGCACGCGCCAACCTCAGCCCCCTGCTCCTTTCCGGCACCCAACCGGGCGGGCAACTGACAACCACCACCGAAGTGGAAAATTTCCCTGTCATCCCGAAGGCATCATGGGCCCGGAGTTGATGATGAAAATGCAGGCTCAAGCGGAGAAATTCGGCGCCCGCATCGCCTATGCCAGCGTTGAGTCGGTCGAGCGCCGTAGCGATGGATCCTTTCTGCTGAAGGCTGGTGCCGAATCCTTCGAAGCTAAAACCCTCATCGTCGCCACCGGTGCCGCACCACGGCACCTCGGTCTGCCCGGCGAACAGAAACTCATCGGCCATGGCCTCACCTCATGCGCCACCTGTGATGGTGCATTCTACCGCGATGTGCCGGTCTGCGTGATCGGTGGCGGCGACAGCGCCTGCGAGGAAGCCGACTTCCTCACGCGCTTTGCCAGCAAAGTTTTCCTCATCCACCGCCGCGATGAACTGCGCGCTTCAAAAATCATGGCCGACCGCGTTCTCGCCAACCCGAAAATCGAACCGGTATGGAACTCAACCGTCAGCGAATACCTCACCGACGAAAAAGGCGAAATGCGTGCGGTGACTTTGCATAATCTCATCAGCGGAGAAAAATCAGAACTCCCCGTCGCTTGTGTGTTCGTCGCCATCGGCCATGTTCCCAACAGTGCCTTCCTCGGCGATCTGGTCGATAAGGACGAGAACGGTTACATCATCCAAACCCCTGGCAGGACTTCCACCAAAACCCCGGGCCTATTCGCCGCGGGCGATGTCGCCGACCACTACTACCGTCAGGCCATCACCGCCGCCGGCCAAGGCTGCGCAGCCGCCCTCGAGGCAGAGCGCTACCTCAGCGGGCATTGAGAAAGGTAAGAGTTATTTGTGATTGGTGATTGGGGGAAATCGAAGAATCGGCTTTCTCTTTATCCCCAATATCAAATCTTCAATCTCTCTTCACCCTCTCCGTTTGCGCACGCCTTCGGCAAGTACTTCAAGCGTCTCGACGGTTTCGTCCCAGCCGAGGCAAGCGTCTGTGATCGACTGCCCCCGCGTCAGCGCGGACAAATCCTTGGTGAGTTTCTGAGCTCCTTCGACGAGGTTCGACTCGATCATTAGAGAGGTAATTTCGCGACTGCCTTCGGCCACCTGATTCGCAATGCTGCGCGCGACCATCGGCTGGTTGCGGAAGTCCTTGAGCGAATTGCCGTGCGAGCAATCGATCATGATCGATTCGTTCATTCCCTGCTCGCGAAGCATTGTCACCGCTTCATCGATGAACGGCTTTTCATAGTTCGGGCCCGTCTTGCCACCGCGAAGGATCAGATGACAAGAATTGTTGCCGGTTGTCGAAACGATCGCCGACACACCCTGCTTGGTCACTGAGAGAAAATGATGCGGACGCGATGCGGATTGAATCGCATCAATGGCGATTTGCACCGAGCCACCCGTACCGTTCTTGAAGCCCACCGGCATCGATAGCCCGGAAGCCAACTCGCGATGAATCTGTGACTCGGTCGTGCGGGCACCAATCGCACCCCACGCAATGAGGTCGGCGATGTACTGCGGAGAAATCGTATCGAGAAACTCAGTCCCCGCCGGCACGCCCATGTTGGCAAGATCGAGCAGCAAGCCACGCGCTACGCGTAGACCTTGGTTGATGTCGAAGGAGTCGTTGAGACCCGGATCATTGATCAAACCCTTCCAACCAACCGTCGTGCGCGGCTTTTCAAAATAGACGCGCATCATCACAAACAAATCCTTTTCAAATCGCTTGGCCTCCTTGCGGAGCTTTTCGCCATACTCAAGCGCCGCCTCTGGGTCATGAATCGAGCAAGGCCCTACAATCGCCAAGAGTCGATCATCCTCACGCTGAATAATGGCATCAGCCTGAGCCCTTGCGCCCGCCACCAACTCGGAGGCCTTTTCGCCAAGCGGTAAATAATAGGCAAGAACCGCCGGCGAAATGAGCGGGTTTAGGCCGGTGATCCGGAGGTCGTCGGTACGATGATGCGTCACGCCCCAATCGTTGGCCGTTGTCCGCGTTTTAAGCAAGAGTCAAGTTCTCTTCAGCAACCGTTCAGGCCGTCCCGCCCGGGAAAAATGTTTCGGATGCCAGCTCCTTGATCAACCCGCGCAAGCCCGCATGCCGTCCACTCAGATCCGCGTCCGTCGCAAGCACCTCGGCCGCGAGTTTGCCCGCTTCCCTCACCAAGGACGGATCTGCGAGAAACTCGACAAATTTCAGCTCCGCTAGGCCGCTTTGCGAGGTCCCCAACACATCCCCAGGCCCGCGCAAACGCAGGTCAGCCTCAGCAATTTCAAACCCATCGCCCGTGCTTTCCAGCACCTTGAGCTTTTCCATGCCCTCAGGATTTTTACCATCGCTCAACAAGATGCAGTAACCTTTGTTGCCACCGCGGCCGATCCTGCCCCGCAATTGATGCAACTGCGCCATGCCAAAACGATCGGCATGATGCACCACCATCAGCGAGGCATTTGGAACGTCGACTCCCACTTCGATCACCGAAGTCGCCACCAACACCCCAATACGCCCATCGCGAAAATCTTTCATTACCCGCTCTTTTTCATCCGGCTTCAACTTGCCATGGATCAAGCCCACTTCGTGCCCCGATAAACGCTTCTTCCATTTGGCATGCGCCTCCACAGCCGACTCGACCTTCAGGCCCTCGCTTTCCTCCACTAAAGGATACACCAGATAAGCCTGACGCCCCTCCGCAAGCTTACCCTTCACAAACGCGGTGACATCCGACTGCTTGGCGGAAACGCGAACCGCCGTGACTACCTCTCCGCGCCCGGGCGGCTTTTCATCCAATACGGAAACATCAAGATCGCCATACAAGGTCATCGTCAACGTGCGCGGAATCGGCGTCGCCGTCATCACCAACACATCCGGTGTTTTGCCCCTGCCAATCAATGCCGCGCGCTGACCTACGCCAAACTTGTGCTGCTCGTCGATCACTACCAACCCAAGATCTTCAAAATTTCCACCGCCATGGATCAAGGCATGTGTACCAATCACCATCTGAGGCTGCGAGCCATCATCCTCATGCGTGCGCTCATCACGCGACGCAGTGCGCAGGGCAATTCGAACTCCCAGAGGTTCAAGCCATTTGCGGAATGTCAAAAAGTGCTGCTCCGCAAGGATCTGCGTTGGCGCCATCAGCGCAGCTTGCGAACCGGAGTCGACAGCCATCAACATCGCCGCCATCGCGACAAAAGTTTTTCCAGAGCCCACATCGCCTTGCATCAAACGCGCCATCGGTCGCGGGTCGCGCATGTCCTCAATAATCTCACGAATCGACCTCTTCTGCGCCCCTGTCAGATCAAAGGGAAGACTTGCGTAAAATTTCTTCAGCAAAGTTGTTTTGCGTCCGTGCGAACGCCCCTCGAGCCGTTGATGATTTTTTCGTCGCCAAAGCACCTTGAGTTGCACGACGAAAAATTCCTCAAGCGCGAACCTGCGACTCGCTGCCTTTGCCGTTTCAAACGATTCAGGAAAATGCACCGCACGCAGATCATCGGCCCGCGCAACCCCGCTGCCCACATCGATGCCGATGTCCAAGCTCGTCGGATCCACTTGGCCAAGCAACTCGTGCATGACCTCGCGCAATCGGCGCTGCACAATGCCAGAAATGTTGCGATACACCGGAACAATCCGGTCGAGATGAATGGAGCCACCTTCAAGATCATCCTCACGCAAAATTTCAAACTCGGGATGATCGATGAAAAAACGTCCGTCGGTTTCCTTCAATTTTCCATGCGCAACCACTTGCTGCCCCGCCGCAAGGACCTTGTTCATGAACGGCATGTTGTACCAACGGCAGGTGACCCGCGCAGAGCCAAAGAGACCGCCATTCGCATCGACCAATACCGCCTCAAAAAGCCCTTTGTTCTGACCAAATCGCCTCTGCGTCGTATCGACGACCTCTGCACGAAAACAAATCGGACCAAGACTGGCCGAGTTCACCGGAAATCCCAACTGCCGACGGTCCTCATGACGCTTGGGAAAATGGCCGAAAAAATCCGCAAGCGTCGAATACCCAGCCGAGCGCAACGACTCGAGCTCGCGATTCGCAAACAGGCCCGTATGAGCCAAATCATCATGGGCGGATATCACGGCTTCAATGACAGGAATGCTTTCTATCAAGCCTCCCCGATCGCCGCAAGCTTCCTCAGGTAACTGAAACTGTAGATCCCGGAAGAATGACCATCCGCCCAGAACAACTGCAGCGCGTACCCCCCCACCTGCTCGAAGCGCGACAACTCAAACGCGCGCGGACCGTGCTCCACCAAAGGCCTCACTACGCGCCCTAAGGCATCTGGCTCACCCTGGCATGCCGCACACGGGCAGGCACGCCGTAGCATTGCCAAAGGCAAATACACTTCGAATGCATCGCTAAAGACGCAGGCAAACTGATCCCCAACGATGGCCACGTTTTGTAAAGTTTCTGTCATGATATTCTTGGATCAACCAAGCTCGCCTTCAACTCTCCTGCTTCGGCGACCAAAGATCAAGGACCCAACCCGCACATGGGTCGCGCCCTCCTCGATCGCCACTTCAAAGTCGCCACTCATTCCCATGCTCAAATCTTGAAGTGGGAAACTGGAAATTTTTACTAGGTCATCGCGCAATTCTCGCAGTGATACAAACCAATGACGCGCCGATTCCGGATCAGGCTCTTCCGGCGGAATGGACATTAGCCCACGCACCTTGAGATTTTGCAAGGCACACAACTTGATGATCTCTTGCCGTAGGATGGCCGGCTCAAATCCACCCTTGCTCGCCTCATTGCCCACATTGACTTGCAGGAAAACCTCGGCAACCAAGCCCAAATCAGCAGCCACCCCATTCACGTACTCCGCCAAGCGCAGCGAATCGATGGCGTGAATGACGCCAAACTTCTGCAAAATTTTCCGAACCTTGTTGCGCTGAACACTGCCGATAAAATGCCAACTCAACGATTTCGGCAACGCATCGATCTTTGGTTCTGCCTCTTGCAGACGACTCTCACCGAAAACCTGCTGACCCATCATGACCGCCTCCGCAATGTCAGCCACAGAAAATGTTTTTGATACGGCGATCAATTCCACCGAATGCGGATCACGACCAGCGCGGTTGCAGGCACCAACCATGCGATTCCTTACATCCGCCAGATTCGCATCAATGCCTGCCATCGAACCTCAAAATAAAAGACCTCATTCGAACAAACCCGCTACACGGGCCTTCTCCGATAGCTCAACCAAGTCGCGCATCACCTCAATCGACTCGCGTTTGATGGGGTCCAGCCCGGTCGGCCACTTCGGAGAGTCGTCAAGGTCCTCGGCTTCGTCCTTGGCCCTGCGCATGAAAGACGCGCTCTCTTCGGAGGGATCGTAGGACTTGATCTTATTACCGGCCTTGATGTCATCGAGTGTGAGTTTGTAGAACTTGAATCTTTGCTTGTCCTCCTGCGCAACTTTCGCAAAGCGCTCACGTCTTTCGACATTACGCTCTTTTTGCCTAGCGTCCGACTCGGTCAACTCGCTTTCACGCTCGGCCTTGTTGAGTGAAAGGGTGTTCGCCTTGATTCTCTCACTTGTCCTGCGCACATCATCGCGCACGTAACCAAAATCTCGGCATGCTTCAACACGCTTGGCGCTCAGCTCCTTCAAGCGCGGAATGAAAAGTTTCCCGGCATCATCCGGCCTGAAGTCATCCGCACTGCGAATGCGATCATGGGGCAACGAGTGATCAAGAAACGATTCGCCGATCTCGAGTCCGTCCATGATGCTCGGCAGAGCGATGTCCGATGCCACACCATCCATCTGTGTTGATGATCCCGATGGCCGGTAAAACTTCTGAATTGTCACCTTGAGAAATCCAGCGCCATTGCGGTTGGAAAAAAGCGGCAGCATGCGACCGATATCCATCGGTTGCTGCACCGTACCTTTGCCGAAAGTCGAGGTTTCCCCAACGACCACCGCGCGATTGAAGTCCTGCAAGGCACCTGCCAAAATCTCACTCGCAGACGCACTGCTTCGGTCGGTCATGACAACCATCGGCCCAGTGTATAAGGGTTTTCCGTTTTCGGAATTTTTTACCTGTACGCGCCCGAGTGTATCTTTCACCTGAACCACAGGTCCCTGCTCCATGAAAAATCCGGTCATTCGACGAACTTCATCCAGTGAACCGCCACCGTTATTGCGAAGATCCAACATCAACCCGTCTATTTTTTCCTCCATCAACCGCTTTAGAATTTTTTCAACATCATCGGCACAGCTCACCTCGCCGTTTTCGAAATCCGCATAAAACGAGGGCAATGAGATGACCCCCAATCGCTTCGATTGGTTTTTCTCGTTCTTGATTTCGATCAATTCACCGCTGGCCTGTTCATCTTTCATTTCCACCTTGTCACGGCGGATCACAACCATGCGCGTCACTCCCGGAGGACCAGCCGCTGGTTCAACTTTGAGCGCGACGGAGGTCCCTTCCTTGCCGCGGATCAGGTCGACCACTTTGTCGATTTTCATGAACATGATGTCGACCATGTCAGAAGGTTTGTCGGTGTTGAGCACATTGACGCCGACCACGCGATCGTTGAGCTTGAGGCTGCCCTCGCGATCAGCCGGGCCACCAACCACGATGCCCATGATCTTGGTGGCTCCATCTTCTTCGGCCTGCAGTAGGGCACCGATACCGACGAGCTCGTTTTTCATGCCGTCTTTGAATCGGCTCATTTCACGAGCACTCATGTAATCCGTGTGCGGATCATAGGCTCTGGCAACGGCGCTAAGGAAATAATTAGCGACCTCCTCGTCGTCGACATCCTCAACGCTGGCAAGAAACCTCTTATATCGGAGCGATACTTTTTCCTTCGAGCTTCGATCGTCTCTTCCCGGATCAGCCTTGTTTTGTTCCTTTGCCAACTTGGTAAGCGTTTCACGACGCAACACTTCACCTAGGACCGCTTCCTTGATTTGAAGACGCCACAAGTCGGCAGCTTCCTTTTCATTCTTTGGCCAACTCGCATCTTTGCTGCCATCGCTGCCGCAATTTTGGTAATAACAGCTTTGTTG
>JAPOLH010000046.1 GCA_029977225.1 Verrucomicrobiaceae bacterium
CGGGCAGAGCTTCCGGGCAGGGATGCGTCGAATCGGTCATCGTGTCGCCGATCTTCACCTCGCTGGCCGACTTCATGTTGGCGATCACATAGCCGACATCACCGGGCACGAGCTTGTCGCGCGCACTCATTTTTGGCGTGAACACGCCGACTTCTTTGACCTCGTAAACTTTGTCGGTCGCAAAGAGCCTCACACGCTGGCCTTTTTTCACCGTGCCGGAAAAAACGCGCACATAGGAAACCACGCCGCGGTAGGTGTCGTAGAGCGAGTCGAACACCGAGCAACGAAGCAGACCATCGGGATTGTCCTTTGGAGCGGGAATGCGCGCGACGATCGCTTCCAAAATATCATCGATGCCGATGCCGCCCTTGGCCGATGCCGGGATGCAATCCTCGGCGGGGATGCACAGAATGTCCTCGAGTTGCTTTTTGCACTTCGGCACATCGGCCGCGGGGAGGTCGATCTTGTTGAGAACTGGGATGATGGTGAGATTTTGTTCCGTCGCGAGATGCAGGTTGGCGACCGTCTGCGCCTCAACGCCTTGGGCGGCATCGACCATCAAAATCGCGCCCTCGCAAGCCGCTAGCGAACGCGAAACTTCGTAGGAAAAATCCACATGGCCCGGCGTGTCGAGCAGGTTAAGTTTGTAGGTTTTTCCATCCTTTGCCTTGTACTCCATCGCCACTGGATGGGACTTAATGGTGATCCCCTTCTCACGCTCGAGATCCATCGCATCGAGCAGCTGATCCTGCTTTTCGCGCTGGGTGATCGTGCTCGTCGCTTCCAAGAGACGGTCGGAAAGCGTGGTCTTGCCGTGATCGATGTGTGCGATGATCGAAAAATTACGGGTCAACTCGGTGGACATGGCGGAAAAATGAATGCGGCGGCGCGCGGCGAGAGAATGCAGGAATCCGCCGACATGGCACGAAAAATCCGGGCCGCAACGGCATCATCGGTAATGCAGCAAGCCTCCACGATATGCGGCCCCGGATGCAAAATTCTCGCAATCAGGCGGATTTTCGCTAGTTTTCCCGCATGGATGAACGGATCGCCAGAGACGCGTGCTTTGCCAAAATGGAGTGCTCCATGCGTACGAGCCCATAAAATGCCGCGAATCCATTTGAAAAAACCTCATGCCCGATCGCCAAGGCTCATTGCTCGTCATCTCTCCCGCGCGTTGGGATGAGGCGTGTTTTTCGGTGCCATCAGTGAGGGCCTTGATCGCTGCTGGGTTTGATCCGCTTGTTCTCTGCGCTCAAGAGATGTGCGAATTCTGGCGAAGCATCCCGGGACTCGAAGTGATGACGCACGCGCACAATGCGAAGCCAAAATCCATCGCCGCAGATCTTGCAGCGGAAAATTTTCACAGCGTATTGATGTGGGAAGCCTCCCCTGCGGCCGATGCCGCGCGCCTTGCCAAGATTGGCAACCGCATCGGACCGGCGATCAAGCCGCTGAAAAAAATCCTCACACAAGCGATCACGATCGACGAAGCGGCGACGGATCATCGCGTGCGATTTTATCTTCAGACCACCATGCAAATGGGCGTGGAAAGTTATCTGCCGGAATTTTTTGCGCCGTTAGGCCTGCCCGCCTCATCACGCCGCGAGCAAATTTTGCTGTGTCCGGACTCCGACTTTGGCAGCAGTCACGAGTGGCCGCTCGAACGTTGGCTGGTGATCGCACGGGAGCTGATCGATGCTGGCGAAAAACTTTTGTTGATCCGCAACAATGCCGGGCGGCAACTCGCTGCGCGCATGGCGGAGGCATTGGGCGATGCGATCAAATGCGAAGACATCGTTGCTGCGGATAAAGCCTTTTCACTGTTCACCGATCATGAGTTCTTCATCGGCGCCGATGGATCCATGCCGCATCTTGCGTCGCACTTTGGCGCGACCTGCATTGTGCTTTTCGGCCCGAATGATCCCCAATGGAAACGCCCGCTCGGCAAACGCCACAAGGTGTTGCGTCACCATGTCGAATGTGCGCCTTGTCTGCTGGCAAAGTGCCCACTCGATCTGCGCTGCCAAAACGAATTGGACACTTCACGCGTGGTGAGAGCCATCCGTGAGGCGATCGGCTCAACGAAATAATCAAGGCGCGACTGCCAAACGCTCGGGGCTCGTGTCGCGCTCAAACAGGAATCCGTTTTCCTTGTAAGTCTTGAGACGGAAGTGCGTCGCTGTCGAAAGCACACCTTCGAGCGAACTGAGTTTTTCCGAAACGAAACTAGCAACATCGCGGAGGTCGTTGCCCTCGACGACCACCATCAGGTCGTAGCCACCGCTTGCCAGGTAGCAAGAAACCACCTGATCGAAGCGCGCAATGCGCATGGCAAGGCGATCGAAACCACCGCCGCGCTCGGGCGTGACCTTCACCTCGATGAATGCCGACACCGCCGTATCGCCAGCCGACTCAGGATCGATCACCGCATGGTAGCCGAGGATCGTACCATCCTTTTCCCATGATGCCACGCGCTTGGCCACCGCCTCTTTGTCGAGCGAAAGTAAATCGGCCAGCTCCTGATGAGTGAAACGGGCTTTGCGGCGAAGCAATTCAAGCAAGGGGTCGGTGGACATGGCTCTGTTGAGTTGGATGATCGGTGCCCTTTCAAATTAGGGAACACGGGCACTTTGCATAATTACACGGATGAGTGGAAACCGAAAACTTCGCGTTTTTTCCAATGCTCGAGTGAAATGTCGATCAATCCAACGTATCGCGCAGGCGCTGGATGAGCTCGGCATCCTCATCGCGCCCTGCGCAGCACAGTGCCTCGGTGAGTTCATCGAGCCAAAGACAAAGCAGGCTTCCGGGCGCAACACTTCCCCGCAAACGCTCGCGACCTTCGCGCGTGATCTCAACATCGGCCAGCAAGGCGGACTGCAAGTGAAGTTGGCCACCATCCACGCAATCGACGATTACAGAATGCCCCTCCTCATGAATGCGGCAGAGAAAACGCCCAGGGTAATCAACGATCTCGACATCGAACTCCATGCGTTGGCCGACGAGCAAAAAAATCAAGCAGAGGCCAAGTGAATGGGATCGCCCCTCAGCCAAGACCCACGCGAGATCGCAGTGCGATGGATCCCCTTCTCCATCATCAGCCGCGACGAAGCGCTCATTGCCGAAAAGAAATCCTCCCAACTCGCAGGCCGATACGACCGGATGCTCCCATGCCTCCTCGACCAACAAATCAAGCGCATCGGAAAGCGATTGCCGCATCGTGATACCGTCATGCAGAAAATCGGAGATCAGCCGCAGCATCGATTCCAATGTCTCCCAATCCTCAGTCAGCGCAGCCGCACCACCACTTGGCACCGACCACTCACGCTCGAGCATTTCGCGGCGCGCGACGCCCAGCAATTGACTGAGTACGGATTTTTCCTTGGACGAAAGTTGCCGCGGCGCTGAGGCAATCCAATCGCTCAAATCACCACCGCATAAAGCAAAACGCTGCGCCACCCGCTCACGCACTTCGGGCGTGTCGTCGTCGAGCAAACGCAGCAAGGCGTCGAGCTCCTCCGAAGTCGGGGGATCGCTTGCATCAACAATGCTGCGGGTTACGGGCATGAATGAATGATCTATCCCACAGAAAACCGCAGGTGAATGCGAGCGACAAGGAAAACCATGGCCAGCACAAGGGGGTGAGCTCTAGGCCAAAATCCCCGGCAAGAAAGAATGGACGGATGGTGCGCGATACTGGGTTCGAACCAGTGACCCCCTCCGTGTCAGGGAGGTGCTCTACCACTGAGCTAACCGCGCTAGGTTTGCCGTCCGGGGCGGCGAATGTATGACCGGCCTCGCGGCGTTGGCAACCTCTTTTATCAGCGATGTCGTGACAAATGCCGGCCCTATTGAAATGTCACTGCTCGCGATTTTCAAAAAAAGAGGCGGGAGATCCGCAGATCTCCCGCCGTTGACAAATCGTCATCCCTGAATCGCGGGTGGTCGCCCGTTTGGCGCGACCACTCCGGCGATTCGATTGGACGATTGGATTACTTTTTCTTGGCAGCCTTCTTGGTGGCTTTCTTCGCAGCCTTCTTGGCTGGAGCCTTCTTGGCTACTTTCTTAGCGGCCTTCTTGGCAGGTGCCTTTTTGGCTGGGGCCTTCTTGGCTGCCTTTTTGGCGGCTTTCTTGGCCGGAGCCTTCTTGGCGACCGTCTTCTTCACCGCCTTTTTCACAGCCTTTTTGGCGCTTTTGGCGACTTTCTTCTTCACCGCTTTCTTGGCAGCTTTCTTGGCCGGGGCCTTCTTCACTGCTTTCTTGGCGGGGGCTTTAGCCGCTTTTTTGGCTGCCTTTTTAGCCGGAGCTTTCTTGGCAACTTTCTTTACGGCCTTCTTCGCGGGCTTGGCCGCGACCTTTTTCTTTGCTGTTTTTTTTGCAGCCATGGTTTTGTGTCGTTGGAGTTCGCGTTCTATGTTTGTTTTCTCTTCCGGCGTTAATTTACCGGCGGAGAGTATCGCGAGGAGCGCCTCACCGAGGCGTCCTCCAAAAGCATTGGTGAGGAAATCGTGAGTCGCGCGCTGCACGATCACTTCCTGCGAGTAAGCAGCTTGGTAAACATGTGCTCTGCCGATGCGCGCACGCTTCACCAAATTTTTGCGCTCCAGATTTTGCATCACACTCAACACCGTGGTGTAAGCACGTTCCTTACCGTCGGGCATTGTTTCGTGAATCGCGGCGACCGTCGACGGTCCTTCGTGCCACAAAACCGAGAGGGCTTGCAGCTCAAGATTGGATGGGTGTGACAACCTTGCCATGCGTTCGCAACCTTGTTGCTAGTCGAAAGAAAACCAACAATTAAGAAATGGGTCAAGTTAAAATGTGCATATTTTTAAGAAAAGTTTACAAGCTCGATTTTGAACTCAAGCGTACGAAATTACGATGAAGATCGTAGATTAAAATCAAGGGCACGCGCATCACGGATCTCACATCGATCAAAAACAAAATCGTCATTGCGTGTGATGCGATAAGGCGCAAGAGCTTCATCGCGCATGCTGAATCAACGATGATGATCGCAGAACGCGACAGCGAGTGGAGAGTCGTGGCATTAATGAAATCCTCAACGCGTGACACACGCATCGATGAAAATTTCATTCGCAAATCATGCGACTCGGATGACTTCGATTCATCGCCTTTTTGCTTCGGGAGCCCATGTGCGGGCGCATCGGCAAGCATGCGAATGGTCTTGCCGCCCGTTTTCCAAGTGATCCGCGGAGGCTGGATTTATCGGGGTGGAATGACGATCTTACGGCCGAGCACGACCACATCATTCGTCATGCGATTGGCCTGGCGGATCGAGGCGACTGGGATTTTATACTTTGCGCTGATTCCCGAAAGCGTGTCGCCCGCCACGACAGTGTGGATGGTAGCCGCGCCGTAGGGAGCGGATGGTGGAGCTGGCGGCGTCATCACCGTACCGGGCTCGGGTGCGCTTGATGGAATGGGGGTGGCAGGCGCGGTGTTGGATGCCGCGGGACTGATCGCGCTGTCTTCGTAAGCGGCGGGTGCATCGTAAACGGCACTGGCCGGATCGGTGACCGTTGTGGCCGCTTGGTCAGTAGAAGCGTAGGAACTCGTAGGGGTATCGTAGATGTCGGCGCGGCGCGAACCACAAGAAACGAGCGTGGCAGCGAATAGAGCGGGAGTGAGAATGCGGATTGGAATCATGGTGTTGATGGGTGTTTGAAGAAAGGCGCGGAGCAGTGCCGCACAAGTTTGAAACGCCACAAAGCGCAGGGTTTATTCAAATAGATTTCGGCCGGAAACGGAAAAAGTGTTCGGCCGCTTCGTTGGTATGACGCGCAAGTTCATCGGGCGATTCATCGCGCAGCAAGGCAGTCTTCTCAGCCACATGACGCACGAAAGCCGGCTCGTTGCGCTGGCCGCGATGCGGCTCGGGCGCAAGGTAGGGTGAGTCGGTCTCGAGCATGAATGTCCCCGCCGGGCAGCGCTGCAGGGTATCACGGATCGCCTGCGCGTTTTTGAAAGTGAGCACGCCGCCGAAGGAAATCAGCCCGCCGAGCCCGATCACGCGCGAGGCCTCCTCCCAGGACCCGGCAAAGCAATGAAACACCGCACGGACGCTGTTGTGATGCCGGTGGTAAATTTCCAGGGCATCCTCAAACGACGCGCGGCAGGCGGCATCGCGCGTGTGGATGACCACATTTAGCCCAGCCTGCGCTGCGATTTGAAAGTGGCGCTCGAGAAAATCGCGCTGGCGTTCGCGGAAATTTTCATCGGTCCAACCCTCGGGAGCGGGATGATAATAATCCAGCCCGGTCTCGCCGATCGCACAAACCCGCGGGTCGGCGCCGAATGCGGCAAGTTGCTCCGGTGCATCGTCCGGTGCGTGATGCACATCGCAGGGGTGGATGCCGATGCAGGCGTGAACTGCAGGATGCGTGGCTATTTCAAGATTCGCAGGCACATCATCGAGGCAAGTCGCCAGCGTCACCATGCGGTCGATGCCGTCGGCAAGCGCGCGATCAATCAAGCCCGGCACTTCGTCTTTCAGAAATCGGTGCGACGCGAGATGGCAGTGGGAGTCGATGAACATGGATCAGCGATTCAAGGCCCGCAGAAGACCCCGCACTTTGTCGAAGTCCTTAACGCCAGGTGACGACTCCGCCCCGGATGCGACATCAAGCGCTGAGGGGTGAAGCATTTCCGCGGCGCGCGCGGCATTCTCGGGTTTGATCCCGCCAGCGAGGATGAGCGGCAGTAGCGGGTGCTTCGATTTGAAATCAAGCGCGGTGTTCCAATCGAATGTCTCGCCAGTGCCACCATAAACACCGGGTGCGTGAGCATCGAGAAGGACAGCGGCCGCGCGGAAATCTTCCACGCGTTCGAGGTCGGCATGCGTTTTTACGCCGATCGCCTTGATGAAAGGAATGCTTGCCTCGCGCAGTGCCGCGGCATCGGCGGGAGTTTCATCGCCGTGCAGTTGCACGAGATCGAGCAAACCCTCGCGAACGAGGCTGATCGGCAATTCGGGCGGTGCATTCACAAAAACCCCGACGCGCAAAATACGGCCTTCGAATGCGGTCAGCCACCCAGCCTCCATACTTGCGACATGACGCGGTGAGCCCGACCAAAAGTTCACGCCTATCGCATCGACGCCGAGATCGACGAGACCTTGCGCGTCCAACGCATTCGTGACGCCGCAGACCTTCAGTGAAACATTTTGCGGGTCGAGAAATGGAGCGAGTCGGCTCATGCCGCGGAGACTAGGCGATAACCGCCGATTTGGCATTCGCAAATTTCAACACATCCGTCTGGAGATCCCGCTAAATACGATGGACCAAATGGTTCTTGACGCCCACGCCGTATGCTCATGTCTTGATGTCATACGCTGAGTGTTCTTTCACTTGGCGGCCAACCATATCACCCACCCATGCAACCCGACCCGCAAGACCATCAAGACTTCATCCACAGCGAGGAATTCCTCCAAGGCCTGATGAAGCGCCAGCTTCGCCTATCCATTGCCTGCGCCATGGCCTTTCTTTTGCTCCTCCTCGGCTTGCCGCTGCTCAACTACTTCGCGCCGAGTTTCATGGCGCAGCGCATCGGCGGCTTTACCTTGAGCTGGCTGGTGCTCGGCGTGCTGTTTTTTCCTTATGTGTGGATCATTGCTCGCTGGTTCATCACTCGATCGATGGCCCTCGAAAACGCCGAAGTGAAATTTGCCGAAGAAAACCAGCAAAAGAATTCCTAACACCCAAAAACCGTAACGATCATGGACTTTTCACAAATCAACCCCTGGATCCTCGCCCTTTCATCGATCACCGTGGTGATCACCATATGGATGGGCTTTCGTTCGGCCAAGACGTCGAAATCGGCCTCTGATTTCTTTGTCGCCGGCCGCTCAGTGTCGGTCGGTTGGAATGCCTCGGCGATTTCCGGTGAGTACCTCAGCGCGGCAAGCTTCATGGGCATCGCCGGCATGGTGATGTCCGCCGGCTACGATGCGCTGTGGTACCCGGTGTGTTATGCCTGCGGCTATCTTTTCCTGCTGCTCTTCATTGCCGGCCCCCTCCGGCGTTTCGGTGCGTACACGATTCCGGATTTCGCCGAAGGTCGCTTTGATTCGCCACTCTTCCGTCGCATCGCGGTGTGCTTCGTGCTCTTCATTGGTTTCTTTTATACGATGCCACAAATGAAGGGCGCGGGCGTCACGCTCTCGTACATCCTACCTGGTCTGCCGTATTGGGTCGGCGTGGTGGTGGTCGGCGCAGTGATCACGCTCAATGTCGCACTCGGTGGCATGAAGGGCATCACGCTCGTGCAGGCGGTGCAGTATTGGATCAAAATGTTCGCGATCTCGCTGCCGATCTTCGTGCTGCTTTCAGTCTATGGCGGCTACGGAAAAAATCTTTCGCTCAATGATGCTGCCGCGCCACCTGCGATTGAGCGCAGTGTTGATGCAGGCGAGCACGCCCGCAAACCGCTGCCAGAAAAAGCGCCGAAGGATGAGCAATGGCTCGAACCCTTTGGCCCGCTAACCACCAAGGCCGCCAAAGCTGCGGGACTCTCGCAGGAAGAAAGCCGACCGCTCTCGCTCATTTACACCTACTCGCTCATCATCGCGCTCGTTTGCGGCACGGCAGGTTTGCCTCACATTCTCGTGCGATTCTACACCAACCCCGACGGTGTCGCGGCTAAGAAGACGACGATGTGGGTGATGATCCTCATCGGCATCTTCTATGTGTTTCCGCCGGTGTTCGGTGTGCTAGGCAGAAATTTCATGCCCGAGCTCTACAACGCCACGGGATCAAAAGGCCCCGACAAAGTCGTGCTCGAACTCCCCACCCTGCTTGGCAAGGGCAACATCCTCGGTTCGGTGCTGAGCGGGATCACTTGCGCTGGAGCCTTCGCGGCATTCATGAGCACCTTCAGCGGGCTGCTTGTTTCGATGACCAGTGCCGTCGCGCATGACATCTATGGCCGCATGCTCAAGCCCGACTCCACCCCCGCCCAACGCATGCGCATGTTCAAGATCGCAGCCATCGTCGTCGGTGGTCTCGCGATGCTGCTCGGCACGCAAGTCGAGCTTCTCGACATCAACTTCATGGTCGGCCAAGCCTTCGCAATCGCCGCCGCTAGTTATTTCCCGCTGCTCTTCATGAGCGCGTGGTGGCGTGGCATGACGATGCGTGGCGCGGCCACTGGCATGCTTGGTGGAGGTATCCTCGCGCTGGCATGCGTCACGCTTACCAGCGTGAGCGACATCATCGCAAAGAACGGCCAAGCCGCCGCACTCAAAGCCGGCACGACATGGTCGCCCAACGCACTCTCGATCTTCTGGCAAGAAAACCCGCTCCTGCGCATCCTCGCTGAGCAACCCGCGATCTGGACTGTGCCCACCGCGATCCTTCTGATGATCATTGTTTCTAAAGCCACCCGCTCACAAGTGCCCAGCGATGCCCGCATGAAAATGCTCGTGCTGCATGCGCCGGAAGCTTTGGGCCTCAAACAGGAATACATCCAGGAGCAGCAGGGCCACGGGCATTAAAGAAAAAGGTTATTGGTTATTCGTTATGGGTTATTGGGGGGGCAGATTACAAAACCTCCGGGCGCGAAACGATAATCGACGACATGTGACTGATGACAATGTATGCAATCGCTCATGCGAACCATCATGGATATCCCCGATCGACTCATTGAATTACTGGACCGCATGGGGACTGCCCATCGGAAGCCCCGTGCGGCCTTGGTCCGTGAGGCAATTGTGGAATTTTTTACGGGTAAAATCCACACCTGCGGCAAAAGCTGATTTCGGGCTCTGGAAGCATCGAAAGAAAGACGGTGTCAAGTATCAGGCCGATCTGCGCTGGAAATGGGAGAGTCGATGAAAGCCGTCTTCGGCTAACAAAGCGATTCCCTCCGTCGAACTCGTCGGTCTCGGAGTCAGCGAAACGCTATTAGAAAAAATTGCCGCTCCCCTGTAAGCCGGATTCTGTCCATCCCGCTTGCGCGGGACTGTACGGTCATTTCTCTCACTTCGCCGGAGCGAAGCGCCCCGCTTGCGCGGAGTGCGACTAATACCCGGAGATTGACGGGCGGGCAGCCCTTCCCCTGTTCTGTCTTGCACCACGCGGGGTTTGCAATGCCGCTCCGGTTGCCCTCGGCGCGGTGGGCTCTTACCCCACCATTTCACCCTTACCTGTGCCCTTGCGGACCATCGGCGGTATGCTTTCTGCTGCACTTTCCGTCCGGGTCCCTCGCGGTTCCCGTCCCTCACTTTCATGAGGCGCGCTGCCCTGTGGTGTCCGGACTTTCCTCAACTTCCGCTTGCGCGAAAATTGCGACCGTCCGGGGAGCGGCAAGGGAGAGGATGCCCCCGTTCGCGATGAAGGCCAAGGAAAAGATGCACCCGCAGATCCGTGATGTACCGATGCGATGGAGTCTCACCCGATCAAAAACACATCGAGGAAAAACCAAAAGATCATCACCAGTCCAAAGATCAGCTTGATCCCCATGCCGGCGACCGTGCCGACCAATGAACCCACGCCCGAACGCAGTGCAGCGGCCATTTGCTCTCTAGCAAATGCGAGCTCACAAACGATCGCGCCAAGCAGCGGACCCGCCAGCAGGCCGATCGGCATGAAAAACATTCCCAGCACACCGCCGACCAAGGCACCGATCACTCCCCATCGCGTGCTGCCAAATCGTTTTGCGCCCGCCGCCCCGCTCGCCATCTCGAGCACCTGTGAAACAATCGCCATCAATGCCAAGAGACCCAGCGACCACCAACTCAACCCCGAGCCCTCCGCACCAAGCATCAGCCGATGCCCAAGCGCCGCCATCAGCAAAAGCAAATGACCCGGCACCAAGGGCAAAATGCAGCCCACAAATCCTGCGATGAGCAAACAAGCCGTAACCGTCCACGCAAGCCCAAGCCCCACGCCCTCCAACGAAGTGATCGATTCAAAGAACTCTTTCATGCGACATCTCCAGCTAATAAAAACCATCTGAAATGACCACTGATTTCACTGATTTACAGATGCGTGCTATCGTAATCTGCCATCTTATAAAATCAGTCAATCTGTGTAATCAGTGGTTAAAAAATCATTCAGAATAAAGCACCTCCTGCAAATACAAGCCATCCGCCGGCGCGCAGTTGGGCGATTTTCCCAGGGGCAGTCCGGGCGGCTGATCCAACAACGCAGCGAGATCATCCATGCGCATGCGGCCTTGTGCGGCGTGCACGGCAGCACCGGTGAGCAGCCTCACCATTTTGTACAAAAATCCATCGCCGACAAATGTGATGCGATAACCGTCCGTGAGCGACTCGAGTTCCGCGCGGTGAATCATACGATACCAATCCATGTCGGCTTGCTCGTTGCCACGATACGCGGCGAAGGCATGGAAATCGTGACGACCGATAAAGATATCCAGCGCGCGTTGCAACTCGACGGCATCGAGCGCACGCGGCAAATGCCATGCAAGACCGGCCTTCAAGGGTGGCAGCACAGGGTCTGTGCAGATGTCGTAATGATAAATTTTTCCGATCGCCGAAAAGCGGCTGTGGAAGTCCGCCGGCACTTCCTCGCAGGCCATGATGCGAATGCTTGCCGGCAGTTTGGTGTTGAGCGCAGGCACCCAATTGTACGCATTCATCGTCAGCTCCGCAGGAGCGTCGAAATGTGCGATCTGGCCAAGCGCGTGAACGCCGGTGTCGGTGCGGCCGGAGCCTTGAAGCTTGATCGGTTGTTTCGCCACCTCTTCCAAGGCGCGCAGAATAAAGTCCTGCACGGTATTACCGCAGGCCTGCGATTGCCAGCCGTTGTAGGGGCGTCCGTCGTAGGCGATGGTGAGTTTGAGGCGCATGGATTTGATGGCGATGACCGCCTCGCCGATCGAACCCACAAACAGCAGGTCCCGCGAGCGGAATCGTCGAAAAACTCAGTGTTTCGGCCTTACCACGGGCAGTTATTTCACGCTTTGCCAATCGCGGGTTCGTCGCTATGGTCCACCCCTTCGATGTCGACCGCCGAACAGTTTCAGCAGCATGTCCTTCCCACCTACGGGCGTTTCGCGCTTGTGCCGGAGCGTGGCGAGGGTTGCCACCTTTGGGATGCGGATGGAAAACATTACTACGATTTCTGCACCGGCATTGCCGTGTGTTCGCTCGGCCATTGCCACCCGCGCTTGGTCGAAGCAATTCGGGAGCAGGCCGGCAAATTGATCCATTGCTCGAACCTCTATCAGATTCCACTGCAGGCGGAACTCGCGGAGGAAATCAACACCCATCATGTCCGCCTGCCGGGCAAGGTGTTCTTCTCCAACTCCGGCGCCGAAGCGAACGACGGACTTATCAAGTCCGCTCGCCGCTTTGGTCACAAACGCCCGCAAGAGGATGGTTCACCGCGCTACGAAGTGCTCACCTTCCTGCAGTCCTTCCACGGCCGCACGCTCGGCTCGATGTCGGCCACGGGTCAGGCAAAAATTCAAGAAGGCTTCGATCCCTTGCTGCCAGGATTTCGCTATCTTCCTTACAACGACATCGCGGCGCTCGAACATGCCGTGCGCCCAGAGACGGCGGCGATTTTGCTCGAACCAATCCAAGGCGAGGGCGGCATCAACTCCGCCACACCGGAATTCCTGCGCGCGGTTGCCGCGCTTTGCAAAAAACACGACCTGCTTTTGCTCATCGATGAAGTGCAAGCCGGCTTCGGCCGCTGCGGCGATGCAATGGCGTGGCGCATGATCGCTCCCGAAGTTGAACCCGATGGCATCTCATGGGCCAAAGGCATGGGAGGCGGTGTGCCGATCGGATCGTTCTGGCTCAGCGATCGCGCGATCGACGCCGATGGCACCGCACTTTCCTCGCTGATGGGTCCCGGCTCGCACGGCTCAACCTATGGCGGCAATCCACTCGTTTGTGCGGCCTCACTTGCGGTGCTCAAAGAAATCCGCGAACAAAATCTCGCAAGCCATGCCATCCGCATGGAGACCCGCATCCGCGAAACGATTCTTTCGTGGAAACTTCCGGTCATCACCGAAATCCGCGGCAGCGGACTGCTGCTTGGCGTCGCGCTTGATCCGGCATTGATCCCGACACCCGAGGGCAAAACGCCCGCGCTGGTCGTCGTAAGCAAACTCATGGAACTCGGCCTGCTGGTTCCACCCGCCGGACCCAACACGATTCGCCTCCTCCCTCCACTCAATGTAAGCGCCGATGAAATCGACGCCGCACTCGCGATCTTGCGCAAAGGCCTGAACGCCATCTGAAACATCACCGTCATGAAACATCTTCTTTCGATCGAACAACTCAGCGACGACGAGATCGGCTGGCTCATCGATTCCGCCGCGCACCTCAAAGCCACACGCGGTCGCGGCGGCCAACCGCTTGCCGGCCAAACATGGGCACTGATTTTCACCAAATCATCGACGCGCACCCGCGTCTCATTCGAAGTCGGTATCCGCGAGCTTGGCGGATTCCCAATGTTTCTTTCAAAAAATGACATCCAACTCGGCCGCGGCGAACTCATCAAGGACACCGCCCGCGTGCTCGGCCGCATGGTCCACGGCGCGGTCATCCGCACCTACGCGCAATCCGATGTCGTGCAGTTCGCCGCGTATTCGGGCATTCCAACGATCAACGCGCTCACCGACGACGAACACCCGTGTCAGATCCTTGCCGACCTTCTTACGATCCGCGAAAAACTCGGCACCTGGGAAAACCGCAAGATCGCATTCATCGGCGATGGTTTTTCCAACATGACCCGCTCGTGGATGTGGGCCGCCAAGCACCTCGGCTTCGAACTCGCCGTGGCCTCACCGCCAGCCTGCCAACCACCGGCAGAATTTCTCGCACAACTCGATGCGCCAAATGTCTCGGTCAGTGATGATCCGCAGGTCGCGGTCAGCGGCGCTCATGTGATCAACACCGATGTCTGGCTCTCGATGGGCCAGGAGGATCAAAAGGAAAAAGAACTCGAGTTCGCAGGCTTCCAAGTGAATGCCGAGCTACTCACCAACGCCGCCAAAGATCACATCGTGCTCCACTGCCTGCCAGCCTACCGCGGCAAGGAAATCAGCGAGGAAATTCTCGAGCTCCACGCCGACACCATTTTCCAACAAGCCGAAAACCGACTCCACGCGCAAAAAGCCGTGCTCGTTGCGCTCGTGAAACAGTGAACACATTCGGAGCTTGATCCCTGCCCGCGCGCCTCGCATCTTTTTGCCGCACCCACGCACGAGTAGCTCAGCGGTAGAGCAACCGGTTTACACCCGGTCGGTCGGCGGTTCGATCCCGTCCTCGTGTACCAATTCCGCCGTGCGGGGTGAAACCGCAAGACGGGCACCACGCCAGCCCATCGCATGAGGACACTTCCCGCGCTCACCAAGCCAGCTGCGATTCTGTCGTTTGATTTCGATGGCACTTTGCACGACCCCGCGTCGAGCCCGCCGGTCCCGCCGGAGTTTTTTGAATTGATCCAACGCATCCGCGAAACGCATCAGGCTTGCTGGGGCATCAACACCGGGCGTTCGATGGTTCACATGATCGAAGGCTTTCTCGAAAGCCGATTCCCCTTCATCCCCGATTGGGTCGTTGCACGCGAACGCGAAATTTACATTCCCAACAAATTTGGCCGGTGGGTC
>JAPOLH010000047.1 GCA_029977225.1 Verrucomicrobiaceae bacterium
CCATTTGGCGGGCAACGAGTGCGGCGTGCGACGAGACACCACCCTTGGCGGTGAGGATGCCCTCGGCAGCGATCATGCCGCGAAGGTCTTCCGGGCTGGTTTCGTTGCGAACGAGCAGGACCTTTTCGCCCTTCGCTTCGGCAGCAGCCGCGCGATCGGCGTTGAGGTAAATTTTGCCGGAGGCGGCACCTGGACCGGCGGGAAGACCGGTGGCGATGGCTTTGGCTTTCTTCACATCGGCCGCGTCGAAGATCGGCGCGAGAAGTTGGTCGAGCTGTTCGGCTGGGTTGCGAAGCACGGCGGTCTTCCAGTCGATGAGCTTCTCCTTGACCATGTCCATGGAGAACTTCAGCGCGGCAGCGGCGGTGCGCTTGCCGTTGCGGGTCTGGAGCATGAACAGCTTGCCGTCCTGCACGGTGAACTCGACATCCTGCACATCCTTGAAGTGTTTTTCGAGGATCGCGCGGACCTTCATGAGTTCGGCATACGACTTCGGCATTTGCTTCTTCATGTTGATGACCGGCTCCGGCGTGCGGACACCGGCGACCACGTCTTCGCCTTGGGCGTTGATGAGGAACTCACCGTAGAATTCGTTGGCTCCGTTGGCGGGGTTGCGGGTGAAGGCGACGCCCGATCCGGACTTGTCGCCGGTGTTGCCGTAGACCATCGCCTGAACGTTGACGGCTGTGCCCCACTCGGCGGGGATGTTGTATTTGCGGCGGTAAACGATCGCACGGTCGTTCATCCATGATCCGAAGACGGCACCTGCGGCACCGCGGAGTTGGTCCCACGGATTGCTTGGGAAACTCTTGCCGGTGCGCTCTTTGACGAGGGCCTTGAAGCGTTTGACGAGTTCTTGTTGGTCGGCCGCGGTGAGGTCGGAGTCGACGATGTCGCGTTTGTACTTCTCGTGTTTGAAGTGCTCGATGACGACTTCGAAGGGCTCGTGGTCTTCGCCTTCGCGCTTTTGCACGCCGAGCACGACGTCGCCGTACATTTGCACAAAGCGGCGGTAGCAGTCCCATGCGAAACGCTCGTTCTTGGTGGCGGCGGCGAGTGACTTCACCGTCTCGTCATTGAGGCCGAGGTTGAGGATCGTGTCCATCATGCCCGGCATCGAGTCGCGGGCACCGGAGCGCACAGCGACGAGCAGCGGCATGCCTTTGGCATCGCCGAACTTGCAGCCCATGATTTTTTCCATGTTGGCAACGCCGGCTTCCATCTGCGATTGGAGGGAGGCTGGGTAGCTTCTACGATTGGCATAGTAGTAAGTGCAGACTTCGGTAGTGATCGTGAAGCCTGGAGGCACTGGCAGACCGATGCGGGTCATTTCCGCAAGGTTGGCACCCTTGCCGCCGAGCAATGCTTTCATGCCGCCATCACCATCGGCCTTGCCGGCACCCCAGGTGTAAACGTATTTGGCTCCTTTGCCGGAAGCGGATTTTGCCTTGTTTTTGGATGCCGCAGGTTTGGCGGCCTTGGGTGCGCTTTTTTTGGCGGCGGGTTTCGCTGCCTTCTTTTTCGTAGCCATCGTGGTGGTATGTGGTTGTTGGAGATGCTTTCGCCCCATGGGTGTGGATGCGGGCAAAGGACCCGCTGGCGGCGAAACGCGCGGGAGGCTAGGCGACCACGCGGGCGACTGTCAATCAGGCAGTTTGGCCCTCCCGACGACTTGCCGGGGGGCTTGATGCGATAGGCGAAATGGTATCCTGCGATCAGAAGTGGATCGCATGGCCCTCGGCGGCGAGGGTCGCTTCGTGGATCACTTCGGACATCGTCGGGTGCGCGTGAATGGTCGCGTGGATTTCCTCGGCGGTGAGTTCCTGGTCGAGGGCGAGGCCCATCTCGGCGATGAGCTCGGTGGCGTTCTCGCCGATGATGTGGGCTCCGAGTAGCTCGCCGTGCTTCTTGCCGTAGAGGAGCTTGGCGAAGCCATCGGGCTCGCCGGAGGCGATCGCCTTGCCGATGGCGACGAAGGGGATCTTGCCGACGTTGTATTCGATGCCGGCTTCCTTGAGCGCGCGTTCGGTTTTGCCGACTGAGGCGACTTGCGGGTGGCAGTAGGTGCAGCCGGGGAAATTGGTGACCTTGCGAGGTTTGTGGCCGGCGACGTAGAGTCCTTCGACTGCTTGCACGGCTTCGAACGAAGCGGTGTGGGCGAGCCATGGCGGGCCGGTGATGTCGCCCGCGGCATAGACGCCGGGGATCGAAGTTTCATAGCGGTCGCCGACGTTGATGAAGCCGCGCTCGGAGAGGGCGGGTTGCGTGCCGCCAGGCAGCACCGGTTGGATGCCGATGGCGACGAGGCAGACATCGGCCTTGATCGTGCCTTTTTCCTTCGGGCCATCGACCGTGAGTTCGACATGCGTGCCGAGATCTTTTTGTGCGGTGATCTTGGTGTTGGTGAGGCAGCGGATGCCTTGTTTGGTGAGCGACTTTTCGAGCGCGTCGCCGACTTCGTCGTCCTCGACCGGCAGGATGCGCGGTGCCATTTCGACGAGCGTGACCTTGGTGCCGAAGGCGTTGTAGATGTAGGCAAACTCAACGCCGATCGCGCCTGCACCGATGATGATCATTTCCTTCGGTTGCTCGGCGAGGGTCATCGCTTCCTTCGATCCGATCACCGACTTGCCATTGAAGGGCAGCGTTGGAAGCTCGCGCGATTTGCAACCGGTGGCGATGAGAATATCCTTGGTTTCAAGGGTTTTGACCGATCCATCGGCCGCTTTGACGCTCACCTTTCCGGTGCCTTCGATCGAGCCGAAGCCGCGGACATAGTCGACTTTGTTTTTCTTGAAGAGGAACTCGATGCCGCCGGCGAGCTTGTCGGAAACTTTGCGCGAGCGACCGACCACGGTCGACCAGTCGTAGGATAGCCCCTCGATCTTGAATCCGAACTCGGCGGCCTTGTGGCTGAGCGTGTGGTAGAGCTCGGCATTTTTGAGAAGTGCCTTGGTCGGGATGCATCCCCAATTGAGGCAGGTGCCACCGGCGCGGTCTGCTTCGACGCAGGCGACGGATTTTCCAAGTTGCGAAGCGCGGATAGCGGCGACATAGCCCGCAGGGCCGCCACCAATGACAATGAGATCGTAGGCCATGATGTGAGTGGTTGCTGGTTTGCGGCGCGAAAGTGTCTGCCCGCCGCCGGATTGTCAAAGATGGAAAGGGAATTATCGCGGGTGGCTTGATTTATGGGCGTGGTGGGTTCAGTTTGCTGCGGTGAATCGGCGGAAAACGAATGCGTGGATTTTGTGGTTCCTGCTGATCCTTGCGGTGTTGGCCGGGCTTTGGTTGTGGCGGCCCGAGCGCTTGATTTCTCTGCGGCCGGGCGGTTTGCAGAGCGCGGATGATCCGTTAGAAATGCCCGGGCACGGCGAGCCGGATTTCCGCTTCCACACGCTTACGGCATGGCAGGCCGCGATGGTGCCGCGCGCGATGCGCTTTGATCTGCCACTCGGCTCCGAGCACGGCGCACTGGTCTACAACGCGCAGAAATTTTGGGAGATGAACCAGAAACGCGGCGGGCGTCACACCGGCGATGATCTCAATGGCATCGGCGGCATGAACACCGATCTTGGCGATCCGGTTTTTTCTGTCGCCGATGGGCTAGTGCTCTATGCGGCCGAGCCCTCGCCCGGTTGGGGCAAGCTGATCCTTGTTGCGCATCGAGCGCCGGATGGGAGATCGCTGCACTCGATGTACGCGCATCTTGACCGCATCGATGTGAAGCCCGGTGATCTCGTCGCGCGCGGATCGCGCATCGGCACGGTCGGCACGGCGAACGGTTATTATCCCGCGCACTTGCATTTTGAAATGCGCGAGAGCCATGGCGTCGACATCGGCGGCGGCTATTCGCTCTACCCGCTCAACCGGCTTGATCCGGAAAAAACCATCGCATCATTGCGCGTCGTGGCGGCGGAAAAACTCACGCCCTCGCCGCTGGGTGTGATGGAGCCCAAACGCTGAAACTAGTGTGGCAACGAGGTGTTTCTCGCGGCGATGATGGCACAAAAAAACCGGCGCCCCTTTGTGAAGGCGCCGGTTTGTTTGATGTTTCGCTAAGGGTGCTGATTATTCGGCGGCACCTGCGGTTTCCGCATCGGCGGCGGCTTGATCGCGGAGCCAGGCGCGGCGTGACATTTTCACGCGGCCTTTCTCATCGACGCCGAGGCACTTGGCGGTGACGACATCGCCTTTCTTGACGACATCCTCGACCTTTTCGGTGCGGCCTTCGGCGAGTTCGGAAACGTGGATGAGTCCGTCCTTGCCGGGCAGCACTTCCATAAACGCGCCGAAGGCGGTGATGGAAACAACCTTGCCGGTGTAGACCTTGCCCACTTCGATTTCCTGGAACATGCGATCGATCATTTCCTTGGCGCGGTCGAGACCTTGCTGCTTGGAAGCGTAGATGTGCACGGTGCCATCGTCCTCGATGTTGATCTCGGCGCCGGACTCGGCCTGGATGCCCTTGATGTTCTTGCCGCCAGGTCCGATGAGTTCGCCGATGCGATCGGCGGGGATCTTGACGGACACGATGCGTGGGGCGTGCGGGCTGAGCTCGGCGGGTGCGGAGATCGCTTCGGCCATCTTGTCGAGGATGGTGCCGCGGGCGTTCTTGGCGATGGTGATCGCTTCCTCGAGGATCGAGAGCGGCAGGCCGGGGAGCTTGAGGTCGAGCTGGTAACCGGTGACGCCTTGGCTGGTGCCGCAGAGTTTGAAGTCCATGTCGCCGTAGAAGTCCTCGGAGCCGATGATGTCGAGAAGGCACTTGTGTTCCTTCATCGTGTCATCGTCGTTCCATTCGGTCACGAGGCCGACGGAGATGCCGGCAACGGGGCGGATGAGCGGGACACCGGCGCTGAGCAGCGACATCGTGCCCGAGCAAACGGTGGCCATCGAGGTCGAGCCGTTGGACTCGGTGACTTCCGACGAAACGCGGATCGCGTAGGGGAAATCCTCGACGGCGGGGATCACCGGTTCGATCGAGCGTTCGGCGAGGGCGCCGTGGCCGATCTCGCGGCGGTTGATGCCACCCATGCGGCCGGTTTCGCCGACGGAGAAGGGAGGGAAGTTGTAGTGGAGGATGAAACGCTTCTCGGTTTCGCCGCCAGCGTAGTTGTCCATGAATTGCTTTTCATCGGCAGGGGCGAGCGTCGCGATCGCGAGCGCTTGCGTTTCGCCGCGGGCGAAAATGGCCGAGCCGTGAACGCGTGGCAGCGGGCTGTTTTCTGCAAAGAGAGGGCGGAGATCGCCGATCTTGCGACCGTCGGCACGCACGCCTTTTTGCATGATCGAAATGCGGAACGCTTTCTTCTGCAGGTATTCGAAGGCTTGCTCGACATCGAAGTCGGTGGCTTCCGGAGCGCGCTCCTTGATGGCCGCTTCGACTTCGTCGCGCAGGGCGCCGACCTTCTTCGCGCGCTCGGTCTTCGACGGCGCGTAGATGGCCGACTCGATGCGGTCGCCTGCGATTTCGTAAGCGATCTCAAGGAGGTTGTCCTTGGCGAGCACTGGCGTGAAATCACGCTTCGCTTTGCCGGCAAGCTTCACGAGTTGCTCTTGCACCTCGACGAGTTTTTGCACCGCTTGTTGCGCGTGGTGAAGGGCTGCCACGAATTCCGCTTCAGGAAGTTCGTCGGCTTGGCCTTCGATCATGATGACATCGGTTTTGTTGCCGACGTAGACCAGATCAAGGTCGCTGTTTTCGCGTTGCTCGTGGGTCGGGTTGATCACGAATTGTCCGTCGACGCGGCCGACGCGCACGGCGCCGATCGGGCCGGCGAAGGGGATGTCGGAAAGGCAGAGAGCAGCGGAGGCGCCGTTCATCGAGAGGATGTCGGCGTCGTTTTCACCATCAGCGCTGAGCAGGATGGCGATGATCTGCGTGTCGTAGAAATAACCCTTTGGAAACAGCGGACGCAGCGGGCGGTCCGTCATTCGGCAGGTGAGGATTTCCTTTTCGGTCGGGCGGCCTTCGCGCTTGAAGTAACCACCGGGGAAAACGCCGGCGGCGGAAGCCTTTTCTTTGTATTCCACGGAGAGCGGGAACCATGTCTGGCCGGGCTTCACCTTGGTGGCGGAAACAGCGGTGACCAGGATGATAGTGTCGCCGCAGCGGACGGTGACGGCACCGTCGGCGAGTTTGGCAAGTTTGCCGGTTTCGATCGTCATCGGATTGGTTCCGACGTCGGCCGTGAGTGTATGGATGTTCATTTCTTTCTTCTTTCTTCTATTGTTCTTCTTTTCTGTGCCTGCGACCCGAGCGACGGGATTGCCGCGCGGGCATTGGTGGGGTGTGACCGCCGCGTCCGGGCGCGAAAGGATTCCGCGAGCGGAACGGGGTGGGGTCACGCGGCCTGCGGGAAGCCACTTGGCTTCATGATGCGAGGGCCGTTTTGCGCGACAGCCACGGGTGAATTCCCATGGCTGCCGTGCGGAGAGTGTTAGTGGCGGAGTCCGAGGCCTTGGATGACCTGCTGGTATTTTTCCTCGGAGCCGTTCTTGATGAAGTCGAGCAACTTGCGGCGGCGCGAGACCATGGTCAGAAGACCGCGGCGGGACGAGAAGTCCTTCTTGTTCGCGTTGAGGTGATCGGTGAGGTGATGAATGCGCTGGGTAAGCAGTGCGACCTGATAAGGTGCGCTGCCGGTGTCGCCTTCGTGGAGTTGATAATCCTTGGTATTGATTTCTTTGGTGCTCATGGTCGTAGGGGATGGATCCAGCCGTGGCCAGGTCGTCCTTGCTTGGTTGGGGGGCGGATGAAAGAGGTGTGTGGGGTCGATTGCAAGACAATTGCGGGGGCGGGAGGCGGATTTTTTGAAATTTTCCATTCTGAGGCCCGGCGGATTGCTAGGTTTTCTGCTGGCGGATCGGGGGGCTAGGTGCTTTGAAGAGCGCGCTGACAAGCCTGTTCATTTCCCATGACCGCATCCTCACCCACCCAATCGGGTCAATCGCCTCGCCTTGCCGTGACCACCCTAGCGGCACTGGGCGTCGTCTACGGCGATATCGGAACCAGCCCGCTTTACGCGTTTCGCGAGTGTTTTCACGGGGTGCATGGAGTGGCGGTTGACCCGGGTAACCTGACGGGCGCCGCGTCGTTGATTGTTTGGTCGCTGCTACTGGTGGTGACGGTGAAGTATTTGTTTTTCGTGCTCAAATTGGACAACCGCGGCGAGGGCGGGATTCTTGCCTTGTCGGCATTGATTCGTGGCGCGGTAAAGGCTTTGGGTGGCAAGGATCCGCGAAAGGTCATGCTCTTGGGCTTGGCTGGTGCGGCGTTGATTTATGCCGATGGCATGCTCACTCCTGCGATCTCGGTGCTCAGTGCGGTGGAGGGTTTGGCGGTGAGTGCACCGATGCTTTCACATTGGGCGGTGCCGTTGGCTGTGGTGATTCTTGGTGGCTTGTTTGCAATCCAGCAATTTGGCACCGGCCATGTGGGAAAACTTTTTGGTCCGGTGGTGGTGACATGGTTTCTGACGCTCGGCATCCTTGGTGCCGTGGCGGTGGTGCAAAACCCACAGGTGCTGGTGGCCTTGAGCCCGTATGAAGGTGTTCGGTTTTTGTGTCAGGAGTGGAAACATGCGTTTCCCTTGCTTGCGGCGGTGTTCCTTGCAGTGACCGGTGGGGAGGCCTTGTATGCCGACCTCGGGCATTTCGGCACGAAACCGATTCGTGTCGGTTGGTTTTCACTGGTGCTGCCGGCGCTGGCGCTCAACTACCTCGGTCAGGCCGCGCTGCTCACGGCTGATCCTTCGGCCGTCCGCAATCCATTCTTCCTGCTGGCTCCCGAGTCGATGCGGTTTCCACTGACTCTGCTGGCGACGGCGGCGGCGATTGTGGCGAGTCAGGCTTTGATCTCGGGTGCGTTTTCGCTCACCACGCAGGCGATCCAACTCGGTTGCTTGCCGCGTTTCCGCGTGCGCTACACCTCCGAGCATTCGATTGGTCAGGTCTATGTGCCGGCGGTGAACTGGCTCTTGGCAGCCGCATGCATTTTATTGGTCGTCGAGTTTCAAACCTCCTCCGCGTTGGCGGGCGCTTATGGCATTGCGATCGCGTTAACGATGGCGATCACCTCGATGCTGTTTTATTCCGCAGCACGCACCGAGTGGCGGTGGTCGGCTTTCAAGGCAGGATTGCTCACCGGTATTTTCCTGGTGCTTGATGCCGCCTTCCTGATGGCCAATACCCTCAAGATCGTGCACGGCGGCTGGGTGCCTTTGGTCGTGGGCGGCGGCATCATGGCGCTGATGATGATCTGGATGTGGGGGCGTGCGCGTCTCTATGCGCGCATTTCACGCGAGGCCTTGCCGGTCGAGGATTTGTTGCACGATCTCGAAAAGGGAAGGATCCACCGCGTTTCCGGTACGGCGATCTACATGAGCGGCAAAGGCGCGCAAGTGCCCAACGCGTTGCTTCACAACCTCAAGCACAACCAAGTGCTGCATGAGCGCGTGATTCTGTTGCATGTGATGACACTCGATCAACCGCGCGCGAGCCGCCAGGAAATGCTTGAGCACCTGGAGCTCGGCGAAGGCGTGCACCGAGTGATTCTGAAATTTGGTTTTGCCGAAACTCCCGACGTGCCAGTGGCGCTCAAGGAGCTGCTGCCTGAGCATGTGCGCTTCCAACCAGGCAAGGCGACTTACTTCCTTGGCAGCGAAGGGTACGGTGTCGGCAAGAACGCCACGCTCATCGACCGCGTGCGACTCTCGCTCTTTGCGATCATGGCGCGCAACGCATCACCTGCGACCGCGTACTTCCAACTTCCGCCCGGCCGAGTCGTCGAGCTTGGCGCGCAAATCACGCTGTGAGTTGGCGCGGGGCAATCGCGCGGCGATGGATCAACCGAAGCGGCCGCTGATGTAATCCTCGGTGCGCTTGACGGAGGGGTTGGTGAACATCTTGGTCGTTTCGCCAAACTCGATCATTTCGCCCATGTAGAAAAATGCCGTCTTGTCGGAAACGCGCGAGGCTTGGTGCATGTTGTGGGTCACCACGACAAAGGTGTAATCCTTTTTGAGGCTCCAGATTAGTTCTTCGACCTTCGCAGTGGCGATCGGGTCGAGCGCGCTGCAGGGCTCATCCATCAACACGACGAGTGGTTTCACCGCGATGGTGCGGGCGATGCAGAGGCGTTGCTGCTGACCGCCAGAGAGGCCGAGCGCGGATTCGTTGAGGCGGTCCTTCACTTCGTCCCATAGCGCGGCGGCGCGAAGGCTTTCCTCGACCGATTGCTCGATCACCGCCTTGTTGCGGATGCCGCGCATGCGCAGGCCGAAGGCGACATTTTCGAAAATGCTGCGAGGAAAGGGATTTGATTTTTGGAACACCATGCCGACATCGCGGCGAAGCTTCACCACATCGACCGATGGGTCGTGAATGTCGATGTCCTCGACAATGATTTTGCCTTTGGTGACGCGCGCACCGACGATTTCGTCGTTCATGCGGTTGATGCAGCGCAGCAGGGTCGACTTGCCGCAACCGGAGGGGCCGATGAAGGCGGTGACGCCGTTGCGTTCGAGATCGAGCGTGATGTTTTTGAGCGCTTCGGAGGAACCGTAGTTGAAACTGAGGTTTTGGATTTGCACGGCGCACTTGCCGCCAGCGTGTGGAGTGCTGGCGGATTTCTCCGGGGATTCTTGCATGGAATTGGGGGTCGCGTTCATCCGAAGCTGCCGGTGATGTAGGCCTCGGTTTGTGGGTCCGAGGGGTTTTCGAAAATTTTCATCGTCGGGCCGACTTCCACGAGTTTGCCGAGGTACATGAAGGCCGTTTGGTCCGAGCAACGTGCGGCTTGCGCCATGTTGTGCGTGACGATGACGATGGTGAACTTTTTCTTCAGCTCCGAGATCAGCTCTTCGATGCGCAGCGTCGCGAGCGGGTCGAGCGCGGCGCAGGGTTCGTCCATGAGCAGGATCTCAGGCTCGGTGGCGATCGCACGGGCGATGCAGAGGCGTTGTTGTTGGCCGCCGGAAAGACCGAATGCCGAGGTGTGAAGGCGGTCGCCGACTTCATCCCAGAGCGCGGCATTGCGCAGGGCTTTTTCGACCGCATCGTCGAGGTCCGAACGATTCGTCATGCCGCCAATGCGTAGGCCGTAGGCGACATTTTCGTAAATCGATTTGGCGAAGGGATTGTACTTTTGGAACACCATGCCGACGCGGCGGCGGAGTTCCTGGATGTTGATGTCCTCGCGATAGATATCGATGCCGTGGACCTTGATCGTGCCGGCGGTGACATGCGCGGTAGAGATGCGGTCGTTGATGCGGTTGATGCAGCGAATGAGGGTCGACTTGCCGCAGCCCGAGGGGCCGATGAACGCGGTGACCTTGCGTGCGGGCATGTCGAGGCTCACGTCGTGCAGCGCCGGCTTTGAGCCGTAGGCGAAGGACAGGTTCTGGATCTGTATGGCGGTCGACATGGACGGTTGGGTATCCGCTGCGGGTGAAATTACCATTTGAGTTTCTTGCGCATTTTCGCACGAAGTAACATCGAGCCGAAGGAGAGCACGGCGACGAGGATTAGGAAAACGAGAACGGATCCGAATTGCGCGCGTTGAGTGTATTCCGAGCTCGGGATGCGTGCGGCGAGCGTGTAGATGTGGTAGGGTAGTGCCTGGACTTGTGATGAAAGAATGTCGAAGGGGTTGGCTAGCCCTTCCCATGGGAAGTCGTCCTTGGCGGCAACTGCGGCGGTGAACATGATCGGCGCGGTCTCGCCTGCGACGCGGGTGATGGCCAGCAGCGAGGAAGTCAGGATGCCCGGCAGCGAGTAGGGCAACACGCATTTGCGAATCGTCTGCCAGCGTGTGCCGCCCATGGCCAGCGAGGCGTCGCGAAACCCTTGGGGCACCGCGCGCAGCGATTCTTCCGAAGCGGTGATGACCACCGGCAGAATCATGCAAGCGAGTGTCGCGCAGCCGGCCATGAGTGAGGAGTTCCAACCTTGGAAGCTGAGAGCCCATCCTTCGATGAAAAAGGGGATGACCAGCAGCGAACGGTCGACCGGCGTGGCGGTGATGACCGGCGCAGCCAGGACAAACACCGAAAATCCAAAGAGGCCGAAGACGATCGACGGAATGCCGGCGAGGTTGAGGATCGCGAGCCGCACGGCATGGATGAAGGGGCTTTGTTTTGCGTACTCCGCGAGATAAATCGCCGCGCAAACCCCGAAGAAAAGCGCGAGGATGATCGAGCCGCAGGTTAGCAGTGCGGTGCCGACGATCGGGCCCGCGATGCCGCCGCCGGAGTAGGAAAAGGTTTGCTCGTTGTAAATTTGCTGACCCGCATGAGCTGTGATGTACTCGTTGTACTTCGATGCCGGCAGTTGGTGGCGCGCGCCCTTGGCATCGTCGAACACATGCAGTGTTTCGTTCTTCGCGGTGAGGAACTCGATGTCGACGAAGGGGAACTTCGAGGTGAAGATCGCGGGTGCGCCGTCGATGATGATTTTGCCAAAGAGCAGCACGGCAATCAGCACCATGAGATAGGTGATGCCGCCGAGCAGGCCACGGACGAACATGTCCTTGAAGTAGCCTTTGGGTAGGCCTTTGCGGATGAGATTTTCCGGATTGAACATGGCTTATTTTTTCTTCCGGGTGAGGAAATGGTGGGCGGTGGCGTTGATGCCGAGGACCACGACGAAGAGGGTGATGCCGATCACGAAGAGTGCGCGGTAGTGGACGCTGCCGAGCGGTACTTCGCCGAGTTCTTGGGCGATGATGCCGGTAAGCGTGTGAGAGGGTTGGAAGAATGCGCCGATGCCTTCGCTGAAGTCGGGAATCTTGATGCGGTTACCAGCGACTAGCAGCACGACCATCGTTTCGCCGATCACGCGGCCCAGGCCGAGCAGCACGGCGGCGAGGATGCCGGAGAAAGCCGCGGGGACCATCACGCGGAAGGCGGTCTGGAGGCGTGAGGCGCCAAGTGCTTCGGATGCTTCGGCGTAGGCCGAAGGCACATTGTTGAGCGCGTCCTCGGCGAGTGAGAAAATTGTTGGCACGCTCATCAACGCGAGCAGGCAGCCGGCGGTGAAAATGTTGAGGCGCTCGTCGATTGGGAATCCGGGCACCCAACTGAGTGAATCGAAAGTGGAAATTTCCCGAAGAATCGTGCCGAAGACCATGATGCCGAGGAAGCCGAGAACAACCGAGGGAATCGCTTGGATGAATTCGATGACGGGTTTGACCAATGCCTGCTCGCGCGGAGCGGCAAATTGGTTGACATAGATCGCAGCGCCGATGCCCACGGGAATCGCGATCGTGAGAGCCACGATGGCAATCATCAGCGAGCCGACCGCCAGTGGAATGATGCCATAAAAATCCTGCCACTCGCCGCCGGTGACCCATGACCTGCCGGTGAGGAAGGAAATGAATGCGGCGGAGAGCGGCACCGGTTCGGTGTGGGTCCAGCTACTGATCTTGGCGGGCGTGGCCTTGAGGTCAGAGATCAAGACCGGCCATGCGGCTGTGGCGGCCTTGAGGTAACGCGAGGCGTTTGCCTGCGTCAGCGAGCCTGGAAGATTGGGAAAAATTTCGCCGACTGAAGTGACCAACTGCTCGTGCACTTTCACGCAATCGGGCTTTTTCTCCATCAGTGTTGCCATTGGCCCTTCGACATCGGGTTTTTCGGCGAGTGCAGCCTTGGCATCGGCGATCAGCTTCTCGCGTTCGATCGGGTCCTTGGCATTGGCGGCCGCGGCAAGCAGGGTTTTGCGGTCCTTTTCGAGAATGTCGGCAGTTTGGAGCGCTTCTTTGGTGGCGGTGACCGACTCGGTCATTTCCATCACGATCGAGCCAAGGTCCATGCCGGCGGACTCGAAGTTGTCGATCGTTTCACGAAACTTTTGCAATGGCTCGGCGTGCGATTGGCGGGCGGCGGCAAATTCGGCGTTGAGCTTGGCCACGATCGGTGGCTCTTCGGTCGCTTCGGCGGGTCGGTTGCGCAGCGAGTCGATCAACTCCTGTCGCTCGGCCACGCTAAGGTGCGGGGCGGGGGGGAGATTGGTGAGCGCCTTGGCGCGCTGGGCCTCGTAGTTGGTGCGCAGCACGGCGAGCATGCCCGCGTCACCACCCGTTGTGGCAGCGGGATTGTTGAGGATCAGGTCGCGGGTTGGGCCGACTTGATCGCTGAAGGTGCTGTAGAGCGCGGAGGCCTCCTGCGAGCGCCGCAGTTCGTTGCAGCATTTGCCATTGATCTCGGCTTGATAGGCCCGGTTGAGAAGACTGGTGACCTGTTCGTGGGCGCTGAGGTTTTTGCGCGAGATGTCGACGAACTCAAGGCCGGCGATGCGATAGACTTCCAGTTCGCGACGATAACCGGGAAAGAAACCCAAGCCTTCGCGCAGCAGGAAAACAATGATCAGCAGAAGAATGAAAATCGTGAGGCCGGCATTCGATGCGAAGAAAAAACGGATCGCCCGCTCAAAAGAAAAACCCCGCCGTTGGAAGCGATGGCCACTGGATTCGGATTGGGGATTTGGGGAAACCATGCAGGGCTGGCGAAGTGGAGCGCGGATGAAGGCTTTCGGCAAGAAAATGAAACGGGCATCGCTGGATCTGCAACGATGCCCGTTTGGTAAGCAACCGATAACCAATAATCGTTGACTGTAAATCAGTTAGGAATGAAGCCAACCTTCTGGACGATGGTCTGTCCGGCTGGTGATTTCACGAAGTCGAGGAAGGCCTGAGCTTCGGCGGTCGGCTTGTCAGGAGCGTACAGGTAGCAGAGGCGGGCGTAGGCGTAATTTTTGGCATTGGCCGCGACTGGCTCGAGGCCGTCGATGGTGATTGCCTTGGTGCCGGGGGTCTTGGAATAGGCAAGGCCGACATAACCGATGCCATTCTTGTTCTTGGCCACTTCCTGCGCGATCTGCTCGTTACCCGCCATCTTGAGCGAGGTGGACGGATAGTCACGACCGCCCATGGCGAGCTTCTGCCAATCCTTGTAGGTGCCCGATGAGGTGTTGCGGGTGTAGATCGAGATCGGGCCGGGAGCGCCGCCTATTTCCGACCAGTCCTTGATCTGACCGGTGAAGATCTTGGCGACCTGTGCCTTGGTGAGGCTCGAGACCGGCGAGTTCTTGTTCACGATCACGCAAAGCATGTCGTGGCAGATCGGGTGTTCCTTGATGTAAACGCCCTTGGTGCGGCAGAAGGTGCGCTCGTCGTCTTTGACCTTACGCGATGACATACCGATCTGGGCGGTGCCGTTGGCGAGGGCCGGGAACGCGGTGGTCGAACCTTCCGCGGCGATTTCGAACTTAACCCCTTTGTTGCCGGCGGCCTTGAAGGCCTCGGCAAGTTGCGGGACAAGCTTGGCGCCGAGAGTATCGCTACCCTTGATGCTGAGCGTTTGGGCTCCGGCCATGGAAACCAGGGCGGCGGACGCAATCAGTGTGTGTATGGCTTTCATTTGTGTTTGTATTGGAGATCTGTGGATCAGAACGAGAAGCGAAGGCCGCTAAGGAAGGTGT
>JAPOLH010000048.1 GCA_029977225.1 Verrucomicrobiaceae bacterium
AGTCGGGATGACCCTCACGATCCAGCATCCGCGCGATGCCCTCAACCTGCACCGCATCGGATGTGTCGATGCCGCGAAACATCACCGGGCGCTGCCAAGATTCGAAATCAATAATGACATTGTCCGACACAAATGCGGTGGCCGATTGCACTCGTGGCAAGGTCTTGGCCTTGGCTGCCACATCCTGCCAATCCTGCATCGGCCCTTCGCTGACCTCCATGTTCTGACGCAATAAAATGTGCGGCGTGAAACCCAACAAGCGACCCTTCACATCGCGCTCAAGCCCAGCATACACCGCCATCACCACCACCAGCACCAAGACCCCGAGCATCACGCCAATCAGCGAGATCAGCGTGAACGAAGACAACATCGCACGCCGCGGGTTGAGATACCGCTTGGCCAACAGAAAACTGAAAGATCGACGTTTGATGCCCTCTGCTAACGCCGAACGCGTGTCACGGCAAGCGATACCCGCCACGCAGTAGCGGAAAATGATCCAACCTCACCGCGCCAACCCTCAATCGATCGAGCGCAAACCCATCAGCTCAAGCAACCTCGCGAGATCGTCGTTGCCGTAATATTCGATCTCGATTTTACCCTTCTTCGCCGAATGCTGGATCGAAACATGCGTCGCAAGATGCTCACGCAAGCGGTTGACGATTGCCCGGACATGCACATCGACCTCGCGTGAAACCGTCGGCTTGGAACTATCAGCGCCGGAGCCATTGCTGCCGTTGGCAATCGATTGCGAAAGCTTCTCCGCCGCGCGCACCGTAAGCTGCCTGCGGATGATTTGATCCGACACCAGCAACTGTCCGGCATGATCCTTGATCGACAGCACCGCCTTGGCATGACCCACCGTCAGCCTGCCCTGCGCGACCAGCAATTGCACATCGGCATGCAGATCGAGCAAACGCATGGCATTGGCCACACTCGCCCGCGACTTGCCCACACGCGATGCAATTTCGTCCTGCTTCATCGCAAACTCTTTCGCCAAGCGAACATATCCCGCGGCCTCTTCCATCGGATTGAGATCCTCGCGCTGCAAGTTCTCAATCAAAGCCATCTCGAGCACATCGCGATCCGATGCCTCACGCTCAATCACCGGCACCGTCGCCAAACCCAACTTGCCCGCCGCACGCCAGCGACGCTCGCCAGCAATAAGCTCAAGCTTGCCAGCGACCGGGCGCACGATAAGCGGCTGGATGATCCCATGCTGGCGGATCGATTCGACAAGCTCATCAAGCGGCGACTCGATGAAATGCGTGCGCGGTTGCAGCGGACTCGGCACCACCTGATCATGCGACACATCACGCACGCGCTTGAGGTCACGACCGGATGCATCCGTCTCCAACACGGAGCTCGCCGCACCTTTTTTGATCAATGCTCCAAGTCCTTTTCCGAGTGCCTGCTTCGCCATGGGGAGGAAATCCCTATGCAATGCCGCAGCGGATTCCAAGCGGATTTCTCAACCCGCTGCCAACAACTTGCGGAAATACTCGATGGTCGGATCCAGACCATCCTCAAGCGCCACCTTCGGCTTCCAACCAAGATCGGCCTCAGCCAACGTGATGTCCGGGCGACGCTGCTTCGGATCATCACCCGGCAAGGGCAAATGCGTCACCTTCGACGGACCACCAACCTTCTTGAGCACCATCTCGGCAAGCTCCAACATGGTGAACTCACCAGGATTGCCGATGTTTACCGGACCCGTCTGCGAAGGATGGTTCATCAAACGCACAAATCCCTCAATGAGGTCGTCGACATAACAAAACGAACGCGTCTGCGTACCGTCGCCGTAAATCGTCAGATCCTTGCCCTGCAAGGCCTGCACAATGAAATTGGAAACCACCCGACCGTCGTCCGGCAACATGCGCGGACCATAGGTGTTGAAAATACGGACTACCCGAATATCAACATTGTTCTGGCGGTGATAATCGAAAAACAGGGTCTCGGCACAGCGCTTGCCCTCATCATAACACGCTCGGATACCGATCGGATTCACACATCCGCGATACGACTCGGGCTGCGGATGCACCTCGGGATCACCATAGACCTCGGAAGTCGAGGCCTGGAAAACCCGCGCACCCACCCGCTTGGCCAAGCCAAGGCAGTTGATCGCTCCCATCACGGATGTCTTGGTGGTCTTGATCGGATTGTGCTGGTAATGCGGCGGCGAAGCCGGGCAGGCGAGGTTGTAAATTTGATCCACCTCAAACTTGAAGGGCTCGATCACATCGTGCCTCACGAGCTCAAAGTACGGGTTGTCCATCAGGTGCAGCACATTGCGCTTACGACCCGTAAAAAAGTTGTCCATGCAGATGACCTCGTTGCCCTCGTTGAGCAAACGCTCACACAAATGGGATCCCAAAAAGCCCGCACCTCCGGTGACCAATATTCGCATGCCCAGTAGCCCATCAGACCCCGCCCAACCGAGCAAGTTCCTAATGCTCGCATTTGTTCAAATTTTATTGAACAAACCACCGCCCGCATTAGTATTTTACTCATGCAGGAGCTCGATCATGGCACCCCGCAGGAAATCGACTCGATCGAACGCGAGGTCCTCGCGGTCTTTGTCGACGGCGTCCGCGTGCTTGGACTCCCCCCATCGATCGGTGAAATCTACGGACTCCTCTTCATTTCCCAAACTCCGCTATCGCTCGACGACCTCGTCCAGCGCCTAAAAATCAGCAAAGGCTCCGCCAGCCAAGGCCTCCGCACCCTCAAAAGCCTCGGCGCTGTCCGTGAAACCGACGGCAACGGCAACGGCGAAAGACGCACCTACTACGAACCCGCTGTGGAACTCAAACGCCTCGTCGGCGGCTTCATCCGCGAACAAATCCGCCCCCACATCGACAGCGGACGCCACAAAATCAAACGCCTCGGCGATCTCGCTAGCGCAGAAACCGACCCCGATCGCCGCAAGTTCCTGCTCGAACGCACCGACCGACTCGACCACTGGATCCGCAACGGCGGCAGAGTCCTCCCCATCATCCAACGCATCCTCGGCCAATGAACCCCTCCCCCCAAGACATCCCCAGCTGGTTCTGCGTCCGCACGCAAACCAAGCGCGAACACATCGCCGCCGAACACCTCAAGGAACTCGAAGGCATCGAGGTGTTCTGCCCCCGCCTCCGCTACCGCAAAGCCACCCGCCGCGGCAAAGTCTGGTGGATTGAACCGCTCTTTCCCGGCTACCTGCTGGCGAAATTCAAATTGGCGGAAATGGAACGCGCCGTGACCTTTTGCCAAGGCGTCCGCGGCCTCGTCCGCTTCGGCACCGAAATCCCCAACGTGCCCGAATCATTCGTCGAAACCCTCCGCCAGGATGTCCGCAAACGCTCGCAGGACGACCCCGAAACGCTCTCTGTCAGTCCGATCCTGCAGATCGGTGAAGAAGTCGAAGTCGCCCACGGCCCGCTCCAAGGGATGCGCGGCACGATCGTCTCGGTCGCACCCGCCGCCGAACGCGTCAAAATCCTCCTCGATTTCCTCGGCCAACCCCAGGCAGTCGATGTCGACCTGTTCTCTATTCTCCTCCCACGCAAGCCTATCCCCCGGGACTGAACCCCGCAAATAGGCCGGCACACCACCCTTACCCCAAAACACCCACCGAAGGTTTTCCTACGCGATCGCGTAGGAATCGACCACGGGCGGCAGCGTGCCCGTCTTCAGGGAATGTTAAATGATCAGTGTTGCATGTTGAATAGAGTCAAAAAAACGCTGCCTCACGCAAGTGGCGGCGCATTCCAAGTGCCCCCGACCTCACAATAACCTCTAACTCTTCTTACCTTCCTCAATGACTGCTGACCATTGACCGCTGGCTTCTTCTTACTCTTCCTTATTTCAGCATTTCAGCTTTTACCTCCCCCCAATGAACAAAATCTTCGTCTCCGGCCATCGCGGCATGGTCGGATCAGCGCTCGTTCGCAAAGCCATTCAACTTGGCGGATTCAACATCATCACCGCCACACGCAACGAACTCGACCTCTGCAACCAAGCTGCGGTCTTTGATTTTCTCACCCGAGAAAAACCCGATACGGTCATCATCGCCGCTGCCAAGGTCGGCGGCATTCTCGCCAACTCGACCTACCCGGCCGACTTCATTTACGAAAACCTCGCCATCGCCGCCAATCTCGTCGAAGGCAGCCGCCGCGCCGCGGTCCCGCGCGTACTTTTCCTCGGTTCATCCTGCATCTACCCAAAACTGGCGCCACAGCCGATGACCGAAGACTGCCTCCTCACCTCGGCCCTCGAGCCGACCAACGAGGCCTACGCCATCGCCAAAATTGCCGGACTCAAACTCTGCCAACACTACCGCGCACAACACGGCCTGCTCTACCACAGCGCAATGCCCACCAACCTATACGGCCCGGGCGACAACTACCACCCGGAAAACTCCCATGTCATCCCCGCCCTCATCCGCCGCTTTCACGAAGCCAAGGAGCACGGCGACGCTTCAATCACCATCTGGGGCACAGGCACGCCGCGCCGCGAATTCCTACATGTCGATGATCTTGCCTCGGCCTGCTTCCACCTCCTCGGCCTCGACAATCCACCCGATTGGGTGAACTGCGGCACCGGCACCGACCTCACCATCTTCGAACTCGCGCAACTCGTCGCCAAAACCACCGGCTTTACCGGCGAAATTCTCACCGATCCCACCAAGCCCGACGGCAGCCCGCGCAAACTCCTCGACATCACAAAAATCAAATCCACCGGCTGGCAACCCATCATCCCCCTCGAAGCCGGACTCGCCACCGCCTACGAAGATTTCAAATCCACCCTCACCACAGGCCACGCAAGGATTTGATACGATAGAAATAGTAGTTCGCGGTTTTTCGATCAAAGAAAAAGCCGATTCTTCATCCTCTTCTACTTCGATGTTCAATGTTGGATGTTCGATGTTCACTTCTACCCCTTTCCTGATAACCAATCACAAATAACTCATAACTCTTATTCCGCCTTTACGGCATACTCATGGCATCTTCAAACTGGATACTAGATCCATGAAGAAAGCCCTCATTACTGGCATCACGGGTCAAGACGGTTCCTACCTCGCCGAGCTACTTTTAGAAAAAGGTTACGAAGTCCATGGCATCAAACGCCGCGCCTCACTTTTCAACACCCAACGCGTCGATCACATCTACGAGGATCCGCATGTCGAGAATTCACGCTTTCACCTCCACTACGGCGACCTCACCGATTCATCAAACCTCACCCGCCTCATCAGCGAGGTCCAGCCCGATGAGGTCTACAACCTCGGCGCCCAATCCCACGTTGCTGTTTCTTTCGAAGCGCCCGAATACACCGCCGATGTCGATGCCTTGGGCACACTTCGCCTGCTCGAGGCAATACGCCTTCTGGGCCTCGAAAAGAAAACCCGTTTCTACCAAGCTTCAACCTCCGAACTCTACGGCCTTGTTCAGGAAACTCCGCAAAAGGAAACCACTCCTTTTTATCCTCGCTCACCCTACGCGGTCGCCAAACTCTACGCCTACTGGATCACCGTAAACTACCGCGAATCCTACGGCATCTACGCCTGCAACGGCATCCTCTTCAACCACGAGTCCCCACGCCGCGGCGAAACTTTCGTCACCCGCAAAATCACCCGCGGCATCGCCAACATCGCCCAAGGTCTCGAACCATGCCTCTTCCTCGGCAACTTGGATTCACTCCGCGACTGGGGCCACGCGAAAGACTATGTGCGCATGCAGTGGCTGATGCTGCAACAGAACCACCCCGAGGATTTCGTCATCGCCACCGGCAAACAAATCTCCGTCCGCGACTTCGTCCGCATGTCCGCCCGCGAAGCCGGCATCGAAATCGAATTCTCCGGCACCGGCGTCAATGAAGTCGCCACCGTCACCAAAATCACCGACTCCGCCAAAGCGCCAACTCTAAAGCCCGGCGATGTGGTCGTCAGGGTCGACCCCCGCTACTTCCGCCCTGCCGAAGTCAAAACCCTCCTCGGCGATCCCACCAAAGCCAAAACCAAACTCGGCTGGGTCCCCGAAACCACTGTCGAAGAAATGTGCGCCGAAATGGTAGCCGCCGACCTCAACGCAGCACGCCAACAGGCCTTCCTCAAATCCCACGGTCACCACATCACCCACTCCAAAGAATAAATTTGAAACGAAGGAAAAGTTTTAAGAGAAGAAAAAAGCTGTTTCTTCATACCCCCCTAATCACCAATAACAAATAACAAATCACTCTTCTTCTCTTCCCCAATAACCATTGACCTTTGACCGCTGACTTCTTCCCCCTCTCCTACTTCAACGTTGGATGTTCAACGTAAAATCTTTCCCTCTTCCTCTTTCCCAATAACGAATAACAAATAACCCATAACTTTTCTTCTATGCGCACCGTATTCGTCTCCGGCTGTTATGACATCCTCCACGCAGGCCACCTTCAATTCTTCGAGGAAGCAAGAGCCATGGGCGATTACCTCGTCGTGTCCTTTGCATCAGCCGAAGTGCTGTGGCACCACAAACGCCGCAAGCCCTCAATTCCCGACGAACACAAACTCGCCTTACTCAAAGGCCTGCGCATCATCGACGAAGTCGTAGTCGGCCGCGGACTCGAAGAAGGCATCGACTTCCGCGAAGATTTCCTACGCATCAAGCCAGACCTCCTTCTCGTCACCGAGGACGACAAATACGAACCCCTAAAACGCGCACTCTGCGCCGAAACGGGTGCCGAATACCGAGTCCTGCCCAAGACACCACCGAAATTCGAACCAGTCTCCACCTCCTCCATCGTTCGCTGGGTGCAAGCCCCCACCGAAGCGCCCTTGCGCGTCGACTTCGCCGGCGGTTGGCTCGATGTCCCACGCTTCGCACGCGAAGGCGAATTCATCGTCAACTGCGCGATCTCACCACTCGTCTCGCTGCGCGAATGGCCTTACGAAAAACAGGCCGGCCTCGGCGGCAGCGGCGCATGGGCACTCCTCAACGGACGCGATGGCACCGACTCGGAACTCAACCTCGGCGTCGGTTGGCAAGACCCCGCCGTCATCCGCGAAACCGGTGTCTGCGTTTGGAAATCAGGCCAAAAACCTGTCCTCGAATTCAAACGCAACGGCGATTTCCTCAAAGGAAAAATGGCCATCCTCTGGACCGGCAAGGAACACGACACCCCTGGCGTCGTCGATACCCCACGCGACTACGACCGCATCGCGCTCAGCGCCCGCATCGCTCGCGAAGGCGTTCTCAATGCCGACATCCAAAAACTCGCCGAAGGCGTCTCCCTCTACCACGCCACCCAACTCGACGAAGGCATGGAACCTATCCCCGACATCCCCGGATCCATCGCTCACAAATACTGCGGCGGCGGTTACGGGGGGTACGCACTCTACCTCTTCAACGAAGAATCTCAGCGCAGCACCGCCCTCCAATCCACCCCCAATCTCCGCCCCATCGAACCCTTCTGCCTCGTTTAAAATTCTTCAATGCAGGGACCGCTTTTCGCAACGGACCACCCCGACAATGCCATGCATTCGACAGCCGAATGTTCCTGTTTCCCGATGACCGCTGACCATTGACCGCTGGCTTCTTCTTCCTTTCAGCCTTTGACTCCACTTCGTTCCGTCCATGCCAAGTGAGCTGCGCTTGATTTTCAAAGTTCGCTAAAGCTCACAGTGCATTCAGCTTTTCAGATTTTCAGTATTTCAGCTTTTACCCCATCTCCTCTTCCTCCGCGTTCCTTTGCGACCTTGGCGCCTTGGCGGTAAATCTTTCTTCAAAGAGTTGGAATGGAGCCGCTTTGACAAGCGCGGCGCGCCAGCCTATCCAAGTGCATGCGAACATTGATCAAGCGCGTGCTGTTGCGCGATGAGCCTTGTGATGAAATCCACATCGCCGGATGGGTGCGCACGCGCCGCGATTCTAAGGCGTTTTCATTTCTCGAGATCAACGATGGCACTTGCCTCGCCAACTTGCAGGTCGTTACCGATGCGGGCATTCCGGGCAGCGACGAGCTCGCGGCGATGAACACCGGCGCCTCGGTCGAAGTGTGGGGCAAGCTCGTGCCATCGCCTGCGGCGGGACAAAAATGGGAATTGCAGGCGACATCGATTCGCCTCGTTGGCGGTGTGCCGGAGGATTATCCGCTGCAGAAAAAAGGTCACAGCGCGGAGTTTCTGCGTTCGATCGCCCACCTGCGACCGCGCACCAACCTCCACGGCGCGGTATTTCGCACGCGCAGCCGCATGGCTTTTGCGATTCATCGTTTTTTCCAAGAGCGCGATTTCGTGCATGTCCACACGCCGATCATCACTGCCAGCGACTGCGAAGGAGCAGGCGAGATGTTCCGCGTCACCACGCTGCCCGACGAAAAAATCTCGCGCGACGCCGAAGACTTTTTCGGCAAGCGCGCATTTCTCACGGTGAGCGGTCAGCTCGAGGGCGAGACCTTTGCCTGCGCGCTGTCGAACATCTATACCTTTGGGCCGACCTTTCGCGCGGAGAATTCCAACACCTCACGCCATGCGGCGGAGTTCTGGATGATCGAACCCGAGATGGCCTTCTGCGACCTCGCTGGCGACATGGATCTCGCCGAGGCCTTGGTGAAATTTCTTGTCCGCGAAATGCTCGAACACCACGAGGGCGATTTGGCGATCTTTGAAAAGTTCGTCGACAAGGGCCTGCGCGAAAGACTCGAGTTCGTCGCCTCGCGACCCTTCGAGCGCATTTCCTACACCGCCGCCGTCACGCTGCTGCAACAAAGCGGCGAGGCCTTCCAATACCCGGTTGAATACGGACTCAACCTCCAATCCGAACACGAGCGCTGGCTCTCGGAAAACCACTTCAAAAAGCCGGTCACCGTCTTCAACTATCCGAAGGAAATCAAACCCTTCTACATGCGCGTAAACGATGACGACGAAACCGTGGCCGCCATGGACGTTCTGGTGCCGGGCATCGGCGAGATCATCGGCGGAAGTCAGCGCGAAGAACGGCTCGATGTGCTAACCGAAAATTTCACACGCCACGGCATCGATCCCGAGGCCTACGCGTGGTATGCCGATCTTCGGAAGTTCGGCAGTGTGCCGCATGCCGGCTTCGGCCTCGGCTTCGAGCGCTTGCTGATGTTTGTCACCGGCATGGCCAACATCCGCGATGTCATTCCCTTTGCCCGCACACCAGGGCATTGTGAGTTTTAGGGGTAAAAGCTGAAACGCTGAAACGCTGAAACGCTGAAAAGCTGAAAAGCTGAAAAGCTGAAAAGAAGAGTAAGAAAAAGTCGCGACTTCTTAAATTTCAGTTTTTCAGTTTTTACTTCCCCAAATCACACTTGATGGATTGCTGCCCGCCCGCTAATTCCAGTGCCACATGGATGCGATGCACCCCTACGAGCGCCTTTCCCTTTTCACCGTGGGGTTGATCCTTGGCTTTGCTTTGATCGCGGTGCATGTGTTCATGCTTGCCCGGCCTGAGCTGGCGAAGGGTTTTCTGAAAAGCTTTCCGCGCAATGCCGTGCTTGGGCAGATCCTGCTGGGGCTTGGTCTCGCGTGGTTCTGGCTTTTGGTCGCGCCGGCCAGCATGGGCACTCTCGGTGCCTTGGCGATGGACCTTGGCGAATTCAACAACGCCAAGCCGCTGCTGCGTATTCTCATTCCAATTACGATGGTTCTAGTAGTCATCAGCGTGCGCGACTTCCTCGCGGTTCGCGCGCTTGGCGTGCTCGGACTGCTGGCGGCGGCGCCTTTGCTGGAATCGGCTTTTCTCAAGGACCCTGCCACGCGCCTGCTGGTGCCGATCTATGCCTACGGCCTGCTTACGGCTTCGCTGTTCTGGGTCGGCATGCCCTACCTGTTTCGAGATGCGGTCAATTGGGTCACCGCCGAAAGCAAGCGCTGGCATGCGATGGTTCTGGGCGGCCTCGCCTACGGCGTGGCCCTGGTGATTTGCGCCCTCGCCTTTTGGCGGGGCTACTGAGTGGATGGACTCGCCTTTGAGCGAAATCGATCAATAAACCGGTGCGCCCGAGGTGTCCTCAGAGCTACCGCCAGCGCCTTTGTTGGCGGCTTTTTCCATGCCCTCGCCGGCAATCCGCATGTCGCGGCCGAGGCCGATGAAGGTGTTGCAGGAGGTGAAAAGAATGGAGCTGGCGGCAAGGGCGATCAGAAGGGTGACTTTCATCGGTTTTTTTCTTAACGCAAAATTCTTGGCCCGCAAGTGGATATTGGGAAATTCATGACGCATTTGCCGCGCTCGCCGTGCGATGTCCGCCGCGTTGACATTGACCGGCATCCCGTCCAATCTACCCCGCGTGGATACGATGAAACTTCTTCTCGGCGCGACCGTCGCGCTCTTGCTCGGCGCCTTGGCGGTGTCGTGGCAGGGCATGCGCCGTGGGGTTGAGAATGCCTCTCCCGACGAGATTGCTCGCCTCAAGAAGCAGGTGACGGAACTGCGCCAGGAGCAGGATAAGCTTCAGCTCGAGCGTCAGCTCCAGCAGCTCAAGTCGAGCGCGCCGGCAACGGCCACGCCCGAATCGAATGCCGCGCAGCTCGAGGCGATGAAAGCCGAGGTCGAGCTGAACAAGGCTAGGCTTGCACAGATCGAGGCCGAGAAAGCCGAAGCGGACAAGGCCGCCCGCGACGCCAAACTCGCCCAAGACGAGGAAGGCCTGCTCAGCCAGCGAGATCTAGAAAAGGGCGACAGTGAATTGCGCCGCGCCCGCCTGATCGGTGAGGCATTGCTGATCGGCCGAGTCCGCGAGTATGTGGCGGAAAGCGGATTCATTACCTTCGACATCCTCATGCCCGAGCAGGTTCAAAACGGCACAGTGCTCGCTCTGCGCCGCAAAACCGGCATTCTCGGCCAGTTCACCGTCAGCGATGTTACGCCCGAGGGTGGCGTGGCCGACCAGCTTCCGGGCATTGGCCGCATTGATCCCAAGCCTGGCGATGAGTTGATTCTTCCGCCGCCCTGATCCCGCGGCATCCGGCTCGCACCTTCCATTTTTTCATTTCATTCATGTCCACCACCGTTGGTCTCATTTCCCTTGGCTGCGCCAAAAACCTGATCGATTCCGAAGTCATGATCGGCCACCTCGCCGAGGCGGGCATGGCGCTCACGCCCGATCCGGAATTGGCCGATGTTCTGATCGTCAACACCTGCTCGTTCATCGACATGGCCAAGCAGGAGTCGATCGATGCCGTCTTTGGCGCGGTCAATGCTCGCAAGGATGACCCCGATCGCGAGCGTCAAAAGATCATCGTTGCCGGATGTTTGTCCCAGCGTTTCGCCACCGAACTTCCCGGCATCATGCCCGAGGTCGATGCCTTCATCGGCCTTGATCAAATCACCAAGGTCGCGCCGATCATCGAGAATCTGCTCGGCAAGCAGAACTCCACCGAGGTGGAAAAAACCGAAGGCCCGGCCGCCACCGACGACCCGCGCGACTTTGTGACGCTCAAGCCGAAGTATGTGCCGGACTACACGACGCCACGCTTCCGCCTGACGCCCGACCACTACGCGTATGTGAAAATCGCCGAGGGCTGCAACCACACCTGCACCTTTTGCATCATCCCGCAGATCCGCGGCCGCCACCGCTCGCGCACTCAAGAGTCGGTCGTCAAGGAGGTCGAAGCACTGGTGAAATCCGGCGTCAAAGAGATCAACCTCATCTCGCAAGACACCACCTACTTCGGCATGGATCAATGGGAAGGCGAGCGGCCGAAACCGAGCTCGCCAGTGGATTCGAGCAAGGGCAACTCGCTGTGTACCTTGTTGCGCGAGATCAACCGCATCGAAGGCGACTTTTGGGTGCGGCTGCTTTACACGCATCCCGCGCATTGGTCGGACGAGCTGATCCAAACCATCGCCGAGTGCGACAAGGTGGCGAAGTATGTCGACATCCCGCTGCAGCACATTTCCGACCGCATGCTCACCGCGATGAAGCGCGTGACGAGTGGTGATTACATCCGCGATCTGTTGCGCCGCATGCGCGCGGGCATCCCGGGCATCGGCATTCGTACGACGTTCATCGTAGGTTTCCCCGGCGAGACTGAGGAGGACTTCAACGAGCTACTCGAATTCATTCGTGAGTTTCGCTTCGAGCGCGCGGGCGTGTTCCAATATTCGAAGGAAGAAGGCACGCGTGCCTACAAAATGGATGGTCACCTGCACCATGCAACGCGCAAGAGCCGTTGGTCGCGCGCGATGGCCGAGCTCCAGCGCATCGCCAGCGAAACGAATCAGGCGCAGGTCGGAAAAAATGTCCGCGTGCTTGTCGAGCAACCCGGCGTCGGCCGCACCCAATGGGACGCGCCGGAGATCGACGGCTCGGTAATGGTCGATGAGTCGATCCCGGTTGGCAGTTTCGCTGATGTGACCATTGGCGACTGGCGCGGATACGATCTGGTCGCTGCGCGCTGAGTTGCGCCGCGGAAATCTTTACCGACGCAATTGATGTCGCTGCGCACCAAGGACTTTGATTACCACCTGCCCGAGGAGCTCATTGCTGCCCGGCCGCTTGCCGACCGCGCCGCATCGCGGATGCTTGTCGTGCATCGCGACAGTGGCCGCATCGAGCATCGGATGTTCCGCGACATCGCCGAATACCTGCGGCCCGACGATTTGCTGGTGCTCAACAATACGCGGGTGATTCCGGCGCGCGTGTTTTCCGACGATGGCAGTATTGAGCTGCTTTGCCTCGATCGTTTGACCGATCTCGAATGGCGCTGTCTCGTGCGGCCGGGCAAACGCATGAAGCTGGGTCGCGAAGTTAGCGTAGGCGGCATTCGCGGCGTGGTGACCGAGGTTTTTGAAAATGGCGACCGCCTGATCCGTTGGGACGCGCTGCTCGACCTCGACCAGCACGGTCAACTTGCGCTGCCGCACTACATGGGTCGCATCGAGGACGAGGCCGACCGTGAGCGCTATCAAACGGTTTATGCCAAAGAAGAAGGCGCCATCGCCGCGCCAACCGCCGGGCTTCATTTCACCAACGATATGCTCGAGCGCATTCCGCATGCGTTTCTCACGCTGCATGTAGGCGTCGGCACCTTTCGCCCGGTGAGCGCCGATGTGGTGACCGATCATGTGATGCACTCGGAGAAATTCATCGTCACCGAGGAAACCGCCAAGCGCGTCAACTCCGCAGGTCGCGTGCTCGCGGTCGGCACCACGGTCACGCGCGTGCTCGAGGCACTGGCGAAACAAAATCCGCCAGCCAAAATGCGCATCGCGGCAACCCACCATGCCGGAGAGACCAATATCTTCATCCACCCGCCGCATGAGTTTCGCGCAATCGACGCCTTGCTCACCAATTTTCACCTACCGCAGAGCACCTTGCTGATGCTCGTCAGCGCGCTCGCCGGACGCGAGCTGATGCTGGAGGCCTATCGCCAAGCCGTGCAGAATCGTTACCGATTTTTCAGCTATGGCGATTGCATGTTGATTGTTTGAAAATTCCCTTTCACACTTTGCCGCTCTCGGCTTGTCGACTCCATGACTGATCCCTTCGATTCACCCAAAGCGTTCTTGACAGCACGCTCTTCACGCTCCTCTTTTCTACATCACCCGAAGATGATGACTCAGTTCGCCAAACCCCCTGTGCGCCTTGTTGGTGCCGTGCTTTTTGCCGGGCTTGCCGCCACATCCATGGCTCAAGATCCGCCTGCTGCGCCTGCCGCACCTGCCGCACCTGCCGCACCTGCTGCACCTGCTGCACCTGCTGCACCTGCTG
>JAPOLH010000049.1 GCA_029977225.1 Verrucomicrobiaceae bacterium
AAGAAGACGATCTACGCCTGCAACGTAGCCGAAGACGAGCTTGCCGGCGCGATCGAAAATCCGGACTCACACCCGCAAGTCGCAAAAAACGCATCGAAGAATTTTTCCACACCGTTCGGGCTGGTGAAAACCAACCAATCGTACTCATGTGCATGAGTCACCATCTCGGCAAATCCCTGGCGGTCTTCGGGCAACTCGATGCGGATCGTCGGCAACTCGATGACATCGGCCCCAAGATCACGCAATGCCTTGCTCAGCTCGCCCGCCTGCTCGCGCGTACGCGTCACGACGATGCGCTTGCCAAACAAAGGACGCTTTTCAAACCAGTTGATTTTCTCACGCTCCTTGACGACATCGCCGATCACGGCCACCGCCGGTGAGGAGAAGTTTTCAGCCTCGGCAATGTCGGCGATGGTCTCAAGCGTGCCGACGATGGTCTTCTGCGATCCGGTCGTTGCCCAACGGGTCAAAGCAATCGGCGTTTGAGCCGCCGCACCGTGCTCGATGAAGGCTCCGGTGATTTCACGCAGCCTCGCCACGCCCATCAGAAACACCTTCGTTCCCGGTGCCTTGGCCAGCTGCGCGTAATCGATCGAACTGTATCCCTTCGTCGGATCCTCATGTCCGGTGAAAATCGTCAGCTGCGTGTTGTGATCACGATGCGTCACCGGAATGCCCGCATAGGCAGGACCGGCAATCGACGAGCTGATGCCCGGCACGATCTCAAACGGCACACCCGCCGCGGCAAGCTCGGCCGCCTCTTCGCCACCACGGGCAAAAATCATCGGATCCCCACCCTTGAGCCGCACCACCGATTTCCCGGCCTTGGTCTGCTCGACGATGAGTGCGTTGATCTGATCCTGTGGCATGGTGTGATCCTTCGCGCGCTTGCCGACATGGATCTTCACGCAGCCGGGCTTGGTCCAGTTGATCAACTCGGGATTACTAAGCGCATCGTAGACCAACACATCGGCATTTTCGATGCACTCCTTGGCACGAAGTGTGACCAAACCGAGGTCACCCGGACCCCCACCCACCAGATAACAAATTCCGGAATTTTTCATTTCAATGATTGGAACAAGGCTCTTGCGACTTCGAGAGGATCGATGCCGCTGGCTTCACCCGATTTCGGCTCGCCGCCTGTTTCAGGAAACACCAAGGCCTTGAGTTGAAGGACATCGTCCACCAACGAGGAATACACCCCCACCGGCGTGTGGCAACCCGCATCGAGCAAACGCAGAAATTCGCGCTCGGCGCAGATGCGTTGCCAAGTGGCCTCGTGGTTGAGCGTGCGGGCAAATTCATAGGTTCGCGCATCGCCCGCACGGATCTCGAGCGCGATCGCGCCCTGCCCCGCGGCGGGGAAAAATTCAGATTCAGGCAAACGCTTCACACGCAAGCTGGGCATGCCTTTCAGCGGCTCGGATTCAATACCGCTCGCATTGTCCGTATCCAAATATCCCAACCGCTGCATGCCGGCCTCGGCGAGAAGGATCGCATCGTACACATCGCCTTCCGCCAACTTGCGAAGCCTCGTCGGCACATTGCCGCGCAGATCGAGAATTTCCACATCGGGACGCAAATACGCCACCTGTTTTGCCCGCCGCACACTGCTCGTTCCTACACGCGCACCCTGCGGCAGCGAGGCGATGTCGGATCCATCCCTGCTCACCAACACATCACGCACCGCCGCCCGCTCAAGCACCGCGGCCAGTTGAAACTTTTCATGCAGCGTGGTCGGCATGTCCTTGAGGCTGTGCACCGCGATATCGATCCCGCCACACTCCAACTCGAGCTCAAGCTCTTTGATAAACACCCCCTTGTCGAAGACGCCCTCGACCTTTGCCACTTCGGCCAAGGCCACATCCGTGCGGCGATCGCCGGTCGTGCGGATGATCCGACGCTCGATGTCGAGATCCGAAAATGCGGCCTGCAACAAAGCCTCTGTTGCAGATGCCTGCACCAATGCCAATTCACTGCCACGCGTTCCAATGACGATGAGCGGTGATGAATATTCGGGCATCTTGGTGTTCTTCGTGATGAAAGATATTTGTCGGCCTCATGCCGTCACTGCTCCACGATCATCGCTGAGGCCGGATTTCTCGAGGAAATAATCATAACCGCCCGTGTACTTGGTCACGACGCCATTGTTGATGTGCAAGGTAGTCTCTGCCAGTGCGCGGATGAAATGCACATCGTGCGAAATGAAGACCAGAGTGCCCTCGTAACCTTTCAAGGCATTGACCAATGAATCGATCGAAAGAATGTCCAAGTGAGTCGTCGGCTCGTCCATCAGCAGAAGGTTGGGCGGATCGACGAGGAACTTGACGAGGTTGAGTCGGGATTTTTCTCCACCGGAAAGCACTCCACAGCGTTTTTCCACATCGGCACGACGGAACAGGAATGTTCCAAGGATCGAACGCGCGTCCTCTTCGCGAAGGGTCGTGCAGGCACCCATCACTTCCTCAAGCACGGTATTGTTTTCATTCAACGCCTCGATGCGGTGCTGCGAATAATAGCCGAGCTTGGTTGCGTATCCCGGCTCACGCTTGCCTGCATCGATCGGCAAAATGCCGGCGAGGATCTTGAGCAAGGTCGACTTGCCCGCACCGTTCGGACCGACGAGCACAATGCGGTCGCCACGCTCGATGGTAAGATCGAGGTCCTTGTAAATCCGCTTTTCGCCGTAGGCCTGACCCACCTTGCTCAGCTCGATGACCTTCTGGTTCGAGCGCGGAGGCTGCGGAAAGGTGAACTTGAACGGCTTGCGCGGTGCACGCGGTTTCTCGATGCGCTCGAGCTTTTCCAAAAACTTGATGCGCGACTGCACCTGCGCCGCCTTGGATCCGACCTGACGGAAACGATCAATGAATTCCTGGTGCTGCTCGATCTCCTTTTGCTGATTCCGGTACGCCTGCACCTGCTGCTCGTAGCGCTTCTCGCGCTGGTCGAGATACGACGAGTAATTTCCCGTGTAAGAAATGAGCTTGGCGGCATCGGGATCGATTTCGACCACAGACTCGATGATCGCATCCATGAAATCGCGGTCGTGCGAAATCATCAAAATCGCGCCGGAATAATTCAGCAAATACCGCTGCAGCCACAGCAGCGACAAGAGGTCGAGGTGGTTGGTCGGCTCGTCGAGCATCAGCAAGTCCGGCTCCATCACCAGCAAACGCGCAAGATGCGCACGCATCACCCAACCGCCTGAATACTCGCGCGCGGGTTTGTTGAAATCATCCTGCTTGAAACCGAGACCATTGAGAATCTTCTTTGCCTTAGGCTCGAGTTGGTAGCCGTTGAGGTGGTTGAACTGATCCTGTGCCTTGGCAAAATCCGGATGCGAAAGGTCACCCTTCGCCTCGTGCTCGCGGATCGTGCGCAAAATCCCGATCATTTCCGGCGTGATGCCCATGGCGATTTCGATGATCGTTTCATCGGTCGGTTCGCCCGCTTCCTGGGGCAAGTAGCCGGTGATGGCGTACTCGTCGCGCTCGATCGCGCCCTCGTCCGGCGAATCCTCATCAAGGATCATGCGGAATAGCGTCGACTTGCCAGCCCCGTTGGGACCTACGAGGGCCACGCGTTCACCCCAGTTGATGGACATCTCGGCCTCGCGCAGGAGCGTACGCCCGCCGAGGGTTTTGGTGAGCTTTTTGATCGTCAGCACGCGAGGGATGTAGTCCAGCCCCGCCCCGCGGGCAAGCAATTCAATGGACTGGCGATTTGCACCGCAATTTTCGCCCGAGCGAGCGAACAAAGCGGTATTCGAGCCACCCGCAAAGCACCCCAAACACCGGTACAAAAACCCTCATCCGCTGGTCGCACACAAGGCAACCCTCGTTACCACACCCAACACAAGTTCGATGGCATTCATGAATTTGATCCTGCCCCGCGCGGTCCGGGAACCAAGCGCATTGACCCTAACAGGTTAAGTGCCAACCCCTTTGCGTCGAGGGAATTCCCAAGTCTGGGGTCAGCGAGCCAAAAATGCGGCAAACACCCCATTCTCCTACGACGCTATTCACCTTGACGGGTCGCCCGCTGCATGGGCTTTATGTGCACACATTCGAAATACCATGCGCCCTACCCGCTTCCTCCGCCCCCTCATTCCTATGGGTTTGAGACACCTCATCACCGCCTCATTCGCTTTCACGATGCTCGCCGGTGGCGCGCTCGCACAGGATTTGGAAGGTAAAACCATCTCGCAAGTCATCATCCGCTATCGCGGCGAAAAAACCGTCAATGAGGAGGCGTTGCGCAATCAGCTCCGCTCCAAGGCTGGCGATGCCTACCGCGCCGAGAATCTCGATAAGGACATCACCGCGCTCTACGAGTCCGGCCTTGTCGATGATGTGCGTTTCCTCGCCGAACCGAATGGCGACAAGCTCAACCTCATCGCTGAAGTCACCACCCGCCCAATGCGCGGCGGCGTCGGCTTCATCGGCAACACGATCTTCTCCGATCAAAAACTCGCCAAGGAAACCAAGCTGAAAAGCACGGGCGTGATGAGCGATGCGGAAATCCTCGAGGCTCGCCGCAACATCGAAAAATACTATCAAGGCTACGGCTACCCCGACACCACCGTTTCCCACCGCATTCAAGCGACGGATCAAAGCGGTGTCGCCGACCTGATCTTCATCATCAATGAAGGCACCAAGAGTGAGGTCCGCAAAATTCGCTTTGAGGGTAACACGGTCTTTACCGATCCCGAACTGCGCAAGGAAATGAAAGTGAAGGAAAAAGGCTGGTTCTCATGGCTCACCAAGTCGGGCCGCTTTGAAGCCGACCAACTCGATACCGATCTCGACGCGATCCTCGACTATTACCGCAGCAAAGGCTACCTGCGCGCCAACAGCCCAGGCATCCGCCGCGAACCCGTCAAGGACGGCCGCGTCGACCTGATCATTCCGATCAACGAAGGAGAAAAATACACCGTCGCCGGAGTTGGTTTTGGCACAATGACGGTCTTCAAGCCCGAGGAACTCCAACCCGCGCTCACCCTCACCGGCGAAAGCCCCTACAACTCCAAGAAGATGCGCGAAGACATCAAGATGATCCGCAGCTACTATGGATCTCGTGGATACGCCGATGCCGCCGTAAGCCCCGACATCCGCGATGCCGGACCCAATCGCGTGAACATCATTTACCGCATCGACGAAGGTGATCGTTTCAAGGTTGGCCGCGTCAACATCGCCGGCAACACGAAGACCAAGGACAAGGTCATCCGCCGCGAAATTCCGCTCAAGCCCGGCGACATGTTCAACTCGGTGGAGCTCGAGACCACCAAGGCCCGCCTCGAAGGCCTGCAATACTTCAGCGAAGTCCAAGCCAACGGCTCACCCGCTGGCGGCGGCTACCGCGACATCGATGTACTCGTCGAAGAGAAGGCCACCGGATCGGTCGGCGTCGGTCTCGGCTTCAGCTCGATCGACAGTGTCGTCGGCTTCCTCACCCTCGAGCAATCGAACTTCGACCTCTTCAACCCCTGGAACTTCACCGGCGGCGGTCAGCGTTTCGCCACCAACCTGCGCCTCGGTTCGAAACGCTCGGAAGCGAGCATCTCGCTCACCGAACCCTGGTTCCTCGACCAACAACTCGCGCTCGGCGGCGAGCTGTTCTACAAGCAGTCGAATTATTTCAGTGATTACTACGATCAAACCAACGCCGGTGGCGCTCTTTCCCTCCGCAAACCGCTTGGCAACAAGGCCTCAATCAAAGGCGAGTACCGCATTGAAAATGTGAACATCGATTCGGAGGTCGATGCGAACGATTACGGCGGACGGGGCAACCTTTCGAAACTCTCCGAAGAAAACATCGGCGGTGATTACCTTCGAAGCGCGCTCGGCGTGAACTATGTGTACGACACCCGCGACAGCAGCATTCAGCCGCGCAGCGGCCACAAGTTTGATGCAGGCCTCACCTACGCCGGCCTCGGCGGTGATGTCGACACGATCAACCTCTCGCTCCAAGGTCAGAAGTACTGGAACCTCAAGTGGGACTCGATCTTCTCACTCAATGGTGAATTCGCCTTCGTAGACAGCGTCGGCAACGATGAAATCCCGATCTTTGAACGCATGTTCCTCGGTGGTGGCCGCACTCTTCGCGGATTCGAATTCCGCGACGTCGGCCCACGCGACACCGGCTACACCAACGAAGTCTACGGTGGAAACTCGCTCGGTTATGTCACTGCCGAGTACACCATCCCGATTATCGAATCGATTCGCGCCGCGGTCTTCTCCGATTCCGGTTTCGTGAATGCTGATAGTTGGGATCCCAACCCAGGCGACCTCTACACCGATGTCGGCGTCGGCGTCCGCATCAAGCTACCGATCAGCCCGATGCCACTCGCCCTCGACTACGCCTTCCCGGTTTCCACACCCGACGACGAAGCCGACAAGGGCGGCCAGTTCAACTTCTACCTGAACTATCAGTATTGATCTAACCGATCATCAATCGAATCCTCTTGGCGGAGCCACACCAAGGGCTCCGCCAATTTTTTGCACACATCGATTAGGAAATCACGAGAGGCACGAAGAGATCATGGGAAATGACCGCTGATTGAATGATTTGTGATGACTTAAAATCAGAATCAAAAAAACACTTCTCCTCTTCCATCAGTGCAATCAGTGGTCAACTAACCTCTAACTCTTGCCCCCTCTGCACTCCTTCGCGGTAATTCTTTCTGAAGATGCCGCTTCTTCTCTTGCGTCTTTCGTCATCAGCGACAAACCGCTTCGGCCGAGCGCATGCCATCCATCGCCGCGCTCACGATGCCACCGGCATAGCCTGCCCCTTCGCCGCAGGGAAACAGACCAACAATCTGCGGATGCTCAAGCGTGTCGTCGAGCCGTGGGATTCGCAGCGGCGAACTCGTCCTCGTTTCAAAGCCAAGCAGCAATGCCTCCTTGGACGCATAGCCGCGGATCTGACGATCAAACAAGCGCAAGCCCTCGCGCATCCGCGAGGTGATCCATGACGGTAGCAATTCATGCAAGGGCGCGGAATTGAGCCCTGGGAAATAACTCGTCTCTGGCAGATCAGCAGAAATTTTCCCTGAAAGGTAATCCGCTACGCGCTGGGCAGGCGCGACCTGACCTCCCCCGCCCGCCTGTTTCGCGGTGCGCTCGAGTTGTTTCTGAAAGGCAATGCCCGCAAGGATGCCATGCTCTTTTTGTAAATGCCGCAAGTCCTCGGGCTCGACCGTCGAGACCATGCCAGAATTCGCAAATGGCGAGTCACGCCGCGAGAGGCTCATGCCATTGACCACCACCTCGTCGTTTTCCGTCGACGCGGGCACCACCCAACCACCCGGGCACATGCAAAATGAATGCACGCCACGGTCGCGAATCTTTGTCGCGAGACGATAACGCGCGGCAGGCAGCAAACGCGGGCGCTCTTCCGCTCGGCCAAGATGATACTGGATCCTGTCGATGAAGGGCTGCGGGTGCTCGATGCGAAATCCCACTGCGAAGGGCTTGGGCTCGAGCAGGATTTTTTTCTCTGCCAAAAGCCGGTACACATCCCGCGCGGAATGCCCCGTCGCAAGGATCACCGCATCGCCAACAATTTCGTCGCCCGCGGCGGTCACTACACCGTGGATTTTCTCCTGCTTGAGAAGAAAATCGACGACCTTCGTTTCAAAGCGCACCTCGCCACCCGCCGCGATGATCGATGCCCGCATTGCTTTGACGACATTCGGCAAAAGGTTCGATCCAATGTGTGGATGCGCATCGGTCAGCACGCGCTCGGGCGCGCCGTGTGCAACGAGGATTTCATAGACCTTTGCCACTGGACCGCGCTTGGTCGCGCGTGTGTACAACTTTCCATCCGAAAATGTGCCCGCACCACCTTCACCGAAGCAGTAGTTCGATTCTTCTATCACCCGCCCTTCGCGCAGGATCGGAGCCAAATCAAAACGCCGCGCGCTCGCGTCCTTGCCACGCTCGAGGATGATCGGCCTCACGCCCAACTCGAGACAGCGCAGCGCCGCAAACATGCCCGCCGGTCCGCAGCCGACAATCACCACCACCCGAGCATTGGATGCCAAAGGCGGCACCGACCAGAGCGGCTTCGATTGCTCGGGCATCGGCCCATCGACCGCGACATCCAAGCGCAGCTGCACCTTGATCGCCCTCTGGCGCGCATCGATCGAATGCTTGCGCAACACCATCCCGCCAATCCTAGAAACCGGAATTCCAAGTTTGACCGCCGCAGCTTCACGACGCGCGTTATCGTCCTCGGAACGATCCAAAGGCAGCACGATATCAACACTCTCGATGCGAATTTCCACAGTCCAAAAAATTTCAATCCCTCACTCGCGCACCGGCCGCTTGCGACCTGCATCATCCACATTCACCAAGGTCACGCGCGTTGAAAAAATCGGATCGCTACCCGCCTTTTCATCACGCACATCGACAGCATAACAAACACTCGTCGTACCCTCGCGCGTGAGCGTGCAGGAAAACGTCAGGATCGCGCCCTGTCTCACGCCGTGATGAAACTCCACGCGATCCATACCCACCGTCACGAACCGGCATTGAGGGAATTCCAGACTCGCAGCAATCCAGCACGCCTCGTCGACCCATGCCAGCAGGCGCCCACCGAACAGGAATCCGTGGTGATTGAGGTCACCGGGGAGAACAAGATGATGCGTCTGCATGCGGCATTACCAGCGACGACGCCGGGGATCCTTGAAGATTTTTGCGTCAAACGACCACAGCCCGGCACCGGTGAAAATGATCGCGATCATCGGCACGAGATACAGCAAAGCCGGCTCTTTGGCAGCACTGACACCCGGCCCGATGAACCACGGAGATGCACCATGAATGTTGAACGCCGCCACCACCATCGTGAAACCCAGCAGAAACGCCGCCGGCCGAGTCGCCACACCAACGATCAGGCACAACGCACAAACCACCTCAGCAAACAAAGCCGCTAACAAGCTCACGGGCGGCGACATGAAGCTCAGCGGGAAAAAATCCGGCACCGGGAAAGCATCTTTGATTTTTCCAAATGCCATCAACTTCGGAATGCCGTGACCAAACAACATCATTGCACCCGTCATGACCCTGAGCGCAAAGATGCCACCCGCGGCATTCAGGTCGCGCGTGCCGCAATCGAAGAGGAATTTTTTCATGAGGCAGTAGGGCTAGAACCGGAGGGAGATATGGTGATCCGCTTGAGCCTTTCATCACCTTCAGGCGAGTGAGTCTCGATGCCGGGGATCTCCTTGAGAATCTGATAAGCCATGCGTCGGTAGTAGGCATTGAGCGGGCGCATGCGGTGCGATGTGCCAGATGCCACCACCCGCTCAGCAATGCCGCGAATCTCAGCCGCCATCTGATCCTCGCGGATCGTACGGAAATGTTCGCAATCAACCTTCACTCTTACCGACTCCGGAAAACTACGGCGCAAGATACGATTTACAAGGTACTGGAGATCATCAAGACGATCACCATCGCGACCGATGATGAAGCGGCTCTCAGCCGAGCGCACCTGCAGGCAGGGACCATCCGAAGACTGCTCAACCCCGATGGTCGCCGGCACTCCAAGGTGCCCGAACATGGTGTCGAGGATCTTCGTTGCCGCTTCTGTCTCGTTCATAGGAGCATTCTAGGCGGATTGATCCAGTGGTCAACCACCCACCGCCACAATGTTTGACAAATTACCCGCTTGGCATAAAAATCCCGCCCCCCAAAGCTCGCGCCACGGAATAAGCCACCGCATTCGCCGCACCCGCCTCGCAAGCACCCCGTTCGCATGAGCATCACACAGCATCCCATGGAGGAAATTTTTGGCACGCTTCCTGACGGACGCTCGGTCAAAATTTACACCCTCACCAATCGCAATGGCATCACGGTCCGGGTCATGAACTACGGCGCCATTTTGGTTTCCGTGCATACCCCCGACGCCGCAGGAAACATCGCAGACATCACCCACGGCTACGACACGCTCGAAGGGTGGCTTGGCAACACCAACTACTTCGGTGCCACCGTCGGACGCTTTGGCAACCGCATCAGGAACGGCCAATTCGAGCTTGATGGCATTTCATACAACCTCGCGACCAACAATGAGCCGGGAGGCATTCCCTGCCACTTGCACGGAGGTAGTACCGGGTTTGATAAGGTTCTGTGGACAGGCAAAACAACCGGAAACAACCGCGTTGAATTCACCTATCGCTCACCAGATGGAGAAGAAGGCTATCCAGGTAATCTTGAAGCAAAGGTGGCCTACACCCTGACTGACGACAATGAGCTTCGTTGGGAAGCCACCGGCATAACGGATGCCCCGACGATCATTAACATGGTGCACCACCCCTTTTGGAACCTCAGTGGAAACCCCACACAATCCATCAAGGACCATGAGTTGACCATCCACGCGCTGCACTATCTTCCAACCGACGAGGGCTTGATCCCAACGGGCGAAATTGCAGAGGTCAAAGGCACGCCGATGGATTTCACCAAGCCAACCGTGATCGGCAACCGAATGGATGCCGATTTCGAGCCATTGAAAATTGCCAACGGCTATGACCACTGCTGGGTGCTCGCCAATGGCGACGGGCTCCGGCACGCCGCCAGATTGCGCGACCCCTTTTCGGGCCGCATCATGGACCTGCATACCAATCAACCCGCGATCCAATTCTATGGCGGCAATTTCCTCGATGGTTCAGTCATCGGCAAAAATGGCACCCCCTACACGAAACACAGCGCCCTATGCCTGGAGACCGAGGGCTTCCCCGATGCCCCCAATCAGCCCTCATTTCCATCTACCGTCCTTCGTCCGGGAAAAATCTATCAGCATATCATGAGCTACCGCTTCTCCCAAGGTTGACAACCAAGGGTCGGTTCACCTAAATCCCTGAAACTCATTTACCACTCCATGACACACCTCAATCCGTTGCTCATTCTCGCAGCCAGTACTCAAAGTATCGACACGAGCGGTTTCGCGAATCAAATCGACCTTCACCTGATCGATTATTCGATTCTTGGCATCTATCTCGCATTCGTCATCGGGATTGGCTTCGCGCTCAAACGCCAGATGCGCAGCGCCGAGGACTTTCTTCTGTCCGGGCGTTCGATTCCGGGTTGGGTGACAGGGCTGGCATTCATTTCAGCGAACCTTGGCGCTCAGGAACTCATCGGCATGGCCGCGTCCGGTGCGGAGTATGGCATTATGACCTCCCACTTCTACTGGGTTGGTGCCATTCCCGCGATGGTGTTCCTCGGCATCTTCATGATGCCGATGTATTACGGATCAAAAGCCAAATCCGTGCCCGAATATCTCAAAATGCGTTATGACGAACGCACACGCACATTCAACTCGGTTTCCTTCGCATGCATGACGATCTTCTCATCGGGAATTTCGATGCACGCCCTTGCCGACCTGCTCCATGCCCTGCTCGGATGGAACTACACGCTTTCGCTCGTGATCACTTCGGCAATTGTGCTCGCCTATGTGCTCAAGGGTGGTCTGAGCTCGGCGATTTACAACGAGGTTTTGCAGTTTTTCATGATCGTTTTCGGCATCGCGCCACTCGCGTACATCGGCCTCAAGGACGTTGGCGGATGGGAAGGGCTTGTCGCGAAAATGAGCGCGAACAACCCGGCCGCAATGCACTCTTGGGCGGGCACGGCCGACACAGCCAATCCGCTCGGAGTTCCATGGTACGGCATCCTCTTCGGACTCGGTTTCGTACTTTCATTTGGCTACTGGTGCACAAACTTTGCCGAGGTGCAGCGCGCCCTTGCGGCCAACTCCATGGGGGCCGCCCGCCGCACACCGATCGTCGGTGCCATCCCCAAAATGCTGTTTCCGGCAATTGTGATCCTTCCTGGCATGATCGCTTACGCATTGAGCAGCGATGCAGTCGCCGGCGGCTATGCCATCCCTCTGAAAGATGGCGTGCCAAACTACAATCAGGTGCTACCCTCGATGATTTTTCACTATTTTCCAAACGGTCTTCTCGGACTCGCTCTTACCGCCCTCATGGCCTCCTTCATGTCGGGCATGGCGGCCAACGTGACCGCATTCAACACAGTGTGGACCTATGACATTTACCAACAGGCATGGGGTCGCAACAAAGGAGACTCACAACTCCTCATGATGGGAAAAATCGCCACCGTGGTGGGAATTGTATTGGCCATGGGCTGCGCCTTCATTGCGGCAAAATACAACAACATCATGTCCATCCTGCAGCTGGTGTTCGGTTTTGTGAACGCTCCCCTGTTCGCCACATTTCTTCTCGGGATGTTCAGCCGGCGCTCAAACAACACCGGTGCCTTCTGGGGCTTGGTGATCGGCACCACCACTGCCATCGTGTTCCACGGCCTTTGCTTTGCCAGCGGTAACGCTCCCGGCGTGAAGGGCGCATGGATCAGCCCATTGATCGAATTCCCCAAGGAAATGTCCCAAGGTTTCTGGGTGGCCATCGTTGCCTTCAGCACCACCTTCCTGGTCAATGCGATCCTCTCCGCAGTCACGAAGCGCACCAAATCCGACGAAGAACTTCGCGGCTTGGTTTATTCACTCACCGAAAAACAAGTTGCGGACAACGATCCATGGATCATGCGTCCCGCAATTCTTGGCTCAATCGTCATCATTGCGGCTGTGATCCTCAACATCATCTTCTGGTAAGAAAACCTCAACCTACAATCACATGGACCTTCGACTTCCTATCGGCTTGGTATTTACCATCTACGGCTTGCTCTTGTGTGGCTATGGGCTCTTCACAAAGGGCGCCTCCATGTATGCCAAATCACTTGGCGTAAACATCAACACAGGATGGGGCATCGTCATGCTTGTTTTCGGTCTCCTCATGCTCTTCCTCGCGAAGCGCGCAAATAAAAGCTGATCACGAGCCACTCGACGCAGCATTGAATGAGGATTTCCCGCTTCACGGGTGGCATGGTGCAAACCAATGGCTATCTCTTGGAAACCAGCGAAGGCAATCTGCTCATCGATGCGCCTGAAGGCGTGGCATCCTGGCTCGCATCCAAGGGCGTGAGCGTGGATGCATTGCTGCTCACGCATCAACACTACGACCATGTGACGGATGCGGCTGCCATTCAGAAACAGGGGGCCAAGATTTACGCATTTTCGCCCTACTCGCCCACACTAACGCTCGAAGATGCGGCGCGCGCCTGGGGCATGCCGATCGCGATCAAACCTTTTGATGTCGACTCGCCCATCGACATCAGCACGGCGGTCGAATTCTGTGGCACCGAAATCCACAGCAGCCATGTTCCCGGACATTCCACCGACTCAGTGACCTTTTGCCTCCCGCAAGCCAATGTCGTTTTTGCCGGCGATACGCTGTTTGCCGGATCAATCGGCCGCACTGATCTTCCGGGTGGAAGTACGTCACAATTGATCGAAGGCATCCGCAGACACCTCTTGACGCTCCCACCTCAAACCACGGTATTTTCAGGCCACGGCCCGCAAACGACCATCGGGGATGAACTCGCAGACAACCCCTTCTT
>JAPOLH010000004.1 GCA_029977225.1 Verrucomicrobiaceae bacterium
CCAGGTCATCGACGACACCGTCGGTCGCACCCTCGTCGCCGCCTCGACTCTCGACAAGTCGATCGAGAAGGCATCGTCAAATGTCGAAAGTGCCCAGAAGGTTGGCAAGCTCATCGCAGAGCGCGCCAAGGGTTCCAACATCAGCAATGTGGTCTTCGACCGCGGTGGTCACCTCTACCACGGTAAAGTCAAAGCCCTCGCCGACGCAGCACGCGAAGGTGGCCTCCAATTCTAATCCAACGACCTGCCCATCATCCCATCATGGTAACGATTCCAGAAAACGAAACGCCAGCTGTCAGCCCGGAGGCTCCCGTCGCGGAAGCTCCTGCCCCGCAACAGGCCTACCAAGGAGGCCGCGGTCAAGGCGGCGGTCAAGGTCGCGGACGCGGTGGCCCAAGGCGTGAAGAACGCCAGGCACCGACCGACTCCGAAGGCAACGAGCTTGCTGAAAAGGTCGTGTTCATCAACCGCTGCGCCAAGGTTGTCAAAGGCGGCCGTCGCTTCAGCTTCTCCGCCCTTGTCGTCTCCGGCGATAAGATCGGCAAGGTCGGCCTCGGCTTCGGCAAGGCTAACGAAGTCGCCGATGCGATCAAGAAAGCCAGCGAAAGCGCCCGCAAGGTGCTCAAGCCAATGAGCATTGTCGATGGCACGATCCCGCATGAAATCTACGCCGAGTTCGGCGGTGGCAAAGTGCTCCTCAAGCCCGCATCTCCCGGTACTGGCATCATCGCCGGTGGTGGCGTTCGCGCCGTCTGCGAAGCGGTTGGCATCCGCGACGTGCTTGCCAAGTCGATGGGTTCCTCCAACCACGCCAACGTGGTCAAGGCCACTCTCAAGGCACTCTCCCAACTCCGCACCCGCGACCAGATCCTTTCGAGCCGCGGCAAAAAGAAAAAGGAAAAGGCCATCTGATTTTACAGATCCGCCCGATTCAGCCAATCTAACATAAGAACAAGACATGAACCTCCACTCTTACAGCCCGAACCCCGGAGCCAAGCATCGCGTCAAGCGCCTCGGCTGCGGCGAGAGCTCCGGCCACGGCAAGACCGCCTGTAAAGGCAACAAAGGTCAGAAGGCCCGCTCCGGCAGCGGCACCCGCGTTGGTTTCGAAGGCGGCCAAATGCCACTTCACCGCCGTCTTCCCAAGCGCGGATTCAACAACTTCGACTTCCGCGACAAAACCGGCGTGGTCAATGTTGGTGATCTCGATGCCCGCTTCGAAGCAGGCGCCCTCATCAATGAGGAGTCGCTGCGCAAAGCTGGCCTCCTCAACGGTCGCTGCGACCGCGTGAAGCTGCTTGCCGATGGCGAAGTCGAGAAGGCCTACACCATCGAAGTCGATAGCGTCAGCGCCTCTGCCCGCGGCAAGATCGAAAAGGCTGGTGGCAACATCAAGGCCTGATCGATCGATTCCTTGCCGGACAATTTCCGAACTCCGACGAGGAAGCGCCATCACGCTTCCTCGTCTTGCGTCACCACCCAAGCACGAACTCCCCAGAGATCCCCATGATTTCCGCCTTCGCCAACACCTGGAAAATCCCGGAACTTCGGGACCGCATTCTCTTCACCCTCGCGCTGATCGTCATCATTCGCCTCGGTGTTCACATCACGCTTCCTGGCGTCGATGCGACTGTCATCAGCGCATGGCTCGACGACATTCAGAAGCAGGATCCAAAGAGCGCCACCGGCGGCATCACCGCATTGCTTACGGTTTTCTCTGGCGGTGGTCTCCAGCAGGCTGGCATCTTCGCGCTCGGCATCATGCCTTACATCTCGGCATCGATCATGGTTCAGCTGCTCTCAGCCGTCGTACCGAAGCTTTCGCGCCTCGCGCGTGAGGACGGCGGACGCCAAAAAATCACCCAGTACACTCGCTACATCACCATCGGTATCGCCTTGGTGCAGGGTTTCTTCGTAGCGAAGTCACTCACCAATCCTGGCAAAATTCCGTACATGGCCGGCATCGAGCGCTTCGGCAACCTCGTCCCAGATCCATCCTACACCTGGATGTTCCTCACGGTCGTCACGATCGTGGCTGGCACCGTTTTGCTCATGTGGCTTGGCGACCAGATCACGGAAAAGGGGATCGGCAACGGCACCTCGATCATCATCACGGTCAACGTCATTTCATCGCTGCCCGGCGCGCTGATTCAGGCATGGAAATATTTCGTCACGGGTGAAGGTGTGAGCAAATACAACGCCATCATGATGGTGGTGATGATTGTGCTACTATTGGTGGTGATCGCTGCGACCATCGCGATCACTCAGGCCCAGCGCCGCATCGCCGTCCAGTACGCCAAGCGCGTGGTCGGTCGCAAACAATTCGGCGGGCAGACCCAGTATCTCCCCCTCAAGGTCAATTATGCTGGCGTGATGCCGATCATTTTCGCATCGGCGGTTCTTTCCCTGCCGCCAATGATGCTGCAGTGGTTTTTTGCCGGCCAGCCATGGGCCACCAAGCTCTACGGCGAACTCGTCGGCGGCGGTCTCTGGTACTACATCCTCGGTGGTCTTGGAATTTTCCTCTTCTCGTATTTCTGGGTGGCTATGATGTTCCAGCCCTCGCAGATTTCCGAGGACCTCAAGCGCAATGGCGGCTACATTCCCGGTGTGCGCCCCGGCAAGCCAACTGCCGATTTCCTCGACTTCACGATGACCCGCCTCACATTCGCCGGCGCGATTTTCCTCACCGCGCTCTTTGTGCTGCCGGTGCTCACCGGTAAAGTGGTCGGTCTTCCTCCCGGCTCACTGGTGCTGCACTTTTTCGGCGGCACCTCGCTGCTGATTATGGTTGGCGTTGTACTCGATGTGATGCGCCAGGTGGAAACCCAGCTGCTGCAAAAGCATTACGACGGTTTCCTTCGCAAAGGCAAACTCAAGGGTCGCTACGACCGCTTGGGCCCCGGTGGTGATTCTGCTTCGCGCACAGCCTTGGTTTATCTTTGGACGGTAATCGCCGTGCTGATCGTTATCGGCATGACGGTTTACATTTACAAACGCCTCCATTGAGCGCCCCCAAGGCCAGACCGCTGCGCATTGTTCTTCTCGGCCCACCGGCTTCGGGCAAAGGGACGCAGGGCCGAAAGCTCGCCGATAACCTTGGCCTGGGTTACCTCAGCACGGGTGCAGTGCTTCGTGAGCAGGTTGAAAATAAGACTGAGCTCGGAAAAATCGCAGCCCCGATTCTTGCGCGTGGTGAATACCTGCCCGATGACTTGATGTGCCGAATTCTGGCCGATTGGCTTTCGAAACAATCCGGCGGATGGATCCTCGATGGGTTTCCACGCAGCTTGCCGCAGGCGGAATTCCTCGATGAATGGCTTTCGCAACGCGACCTCGTGATCGATTGCGCAATCTCACTTGAGGTGCCTTTTGCTGTTTTGCTCGAGCGCATCAGCCAGCGCGTCGAATGCCCCGACTGCCGGTGGACTGGCCAAGTGGCGCAACTGAGCGAGGGCAAGCATTGCCCGGTTTGCGGTCAGATCGCGCAACATCGCAGCGACGACAACGAGGAAAACTTTCGCAAGCGCCACCAGGAGTTCGAAAAACTCACGCTGCCGGTTGTTGGACATTATCACAAGGCAGGGCGGCTTTTTGCTTGCGATGCCACCACTCCACAGGATGAGGTGGCGGCGAAAATTCTCGCTCATTTCAACAACCCATCCTGATCGGCGTGAAACGCCTCTTCTCCTCCATCCCACGACTTTTTAAGGTGTCTCGCAAAACTCGTATCCCCATCAAGTCGCCGCGCGAAATCGAATTCATGCGCAAGGCAGGTTCGATCGCGTCATCAATTCTCCAAGCGCTCGCGCGCGAAGTTGCGCCTGGTCGCAGCACTGGCGAAATCGATCGGCTCGCCGCGGAGCTGATGCGCGAGCATGATTGCAAAAGCGCGTTTCTCGGGTATCGCGGTTTTCCCGGACACATCTGTATTTCGATCAATGAAGAGGTGGTGCACGGGATTGGCGGCGCACGCAAAATCATGCCGGGCGACATTGTTAAAATCGATGTTGGCGTCATCAAGAGCGGCTTCATCGGCGACAATGCGACAACGGTCGCGGCAGGGGATATTCCTGCGGAAACCAAGATGCTGCTCGCCGCAACCGAGCAATCACTATTCGAAGCGATTTCACACGCGCGTGCCGGTCGCAGGCTGGCTGATCTCTGCGGCGCTGTGGAGGACTTCGTCGTGCCGCATGGCTTTACCGTGGTGAGAGAATTTGTCGGCCATGGCGTTGGTCGCCGATTGCACGAGGAACCGCAAATTCCAAACTACCGGCCGCAAGGAAAGACTCCCGTGCTCGTGCCGGGCATGACCCTTGCCATCGAGCCCATGGTCAATGCCGGCCTGCCTGGCGTGCGTATTCTCGACGATGGTTGGACGGTCATCACCGAAGATCGCAAGCCATCGGCGCATTTTGAGCACACGGTTCTGGTGACTGACGGCGAACCGGAGATCCTCACTTGGCGTCCCCGTGAAGCATTGCCTGAAATGCTGGGACTCCCAGCTTGGTGAAAATTTCCGCCGCTCAGTTGGGTTATGGCCCTGCGAAGCGGTAATGGCCTTCGATGCTAAAGTCGAAGAGCACATTTTCCCACTTCGGCTTTTCATCGAGGTGATGGACGACCCAAGGTTCGTGCGAATTAGCGCCAGGTCCCGGCACAATGATGCCGATGTGTTTTTCCGCACTTGCAAGCGACCATACGACGATGTCACCGGGCGCGTAGTCTCTAGGATTGCGTGATGGCTTGAGTACTTCGCCATTACGCTCGAAGAATCGCTGAAGGTTTGCCACGCGTCGGTGATCGATGTGCGGGTCAGGGCCTGCCGCATTCCACAACTGCGGATATCGATTGAAGTGAGTCTTCATGTCTTCGTGCACCAGTGCCTGAAGGTCGGTGCCAAGTTGGCGCATCGAACGGACAATCAAATCCGATGCCATGCCCTTGTCCGCGTTGATGTCGCCCATGGGAAACGCGATCTTGTAGTAAGAAGAATCCATCGTGACATCGCGGCTCGTGTAATCGAGTGCCGCCAATGCTAGTTGCGAACCCGGCTGCGAAGATTTCTCAAGCTCCGCCGCGACCAGCGTTGCCTGCTTGAGCGAGGCGGTCTGCTGTGTCGCCCGCACACTTGGAATGAGTGGCTTGCCAATCCACACGCCGATGCTGGTCGCGATTAGGACGATTACCCAGCCACCAACCCGATTGCGACGCTTCTGCAGGCGCGGGGGCGGGCCGATGTACTCAATCGTCTGATAAAATATGGTCTTTTTGCGGGCCATGCGCGGGTGGTGGCGACGCGGCGAAACTCACATGAAGCGCCAAGCAAAAGCGAACCAATTTGGCCGAATCGCAAAAATATCGGGCCGGTATACCGCATGACTGTGAGGACACTGGATTTCAAGGGCTCTCGAGGCTGAATCACTCAGCCTGTCGCTTGGCACATGCCGCAAGGCCTTTAGAAATGCTTAAGAAATACGAAATTTTGCGCAGATCCCGGTTTTTTGATCTGAAACCGAATGAATACAAGCCTTCTGCCGTCGAAGCACGCAAGCGATGAAATGATCAACCTTAGAACCGAACCATGAACGACCGATTCCAGATTGATGATTTAATGTCTCAAGGGCCCGAAGGGATTGTTTTTCGTGCCACAGATAGGCAGACGAGTGCCGCGGTTGCCTTGCGCCGATATTTTCCGTTTGGGAAGGGCTGTGGTGGACTCGATGAGGACGCTCGCACGGCCTATGCGGAATCACTCGAAGGTTTGTCGTCACTCAAGCATCCATGCCTGCGTCAGGTGCTCGGTGGTGGCTGTGATGAGATTGATCATCTTCCTTATATTGTGACCGAATGGGTTGATGGTGAGTCGGTAGAGATGCTCGTTTCGCACGCGATGCTGGGTTTGGATGATGTCACGAATTTGCTCAAAAGTGCGTTGGATGCATCGCTATGGTTGTCGGATGTTTTTCAAAAGGAATCGCTGTGGATCGAAACCGAGCTTTCAACCGTGATTCGGAGAAGCTCAGAAAATTCGGGTGATTTTATTTTTTGGATCTCCCCCATCAAATGGTTGGGGGTCACGGGGCCTGATCACGATATGAAGCAGCTTGCGGGATTTGCGACGCAACTTCTGCATGGGGTGCCAATGATGGTGGGAAATGCAAAACAAACTGGAATTGTTCGTTGGATCGAGTGGCTGCGTGCCGCGCCAAAGACAGCCACGCTCACGCAAGCTCGCGAAAAGCTTACCAATCATTTGCAGTCAACAGGTGGAGCACCGATGCGCAAGTTGATCACGCCGCCCAAACATGAAAAGCCGAACTCCCAGAGAAAATCGCACCGAAGGCCGGGAGCCATCTTGTATGCGAACCTTTTGCTTGGCATGTTGGTGATTGGACTTGGCTACTACTCACATCAAGTGAAACAAGCGCGAGTCGATGGCAAAAAACCAGCCGTCCATCACAAGGCTACGAAGCCACTCGCAAAAAATACTGCAAACAAGAACGAAAAAGCCCCACGAGCAGATGTCGCTTTCGCAGCAGATGAAGCAGCCCCAGGTGAGTTGATCGAGTGGGACAATCACTCGAAGCTGTTGGCAAACAACCGGCGCAAAGTCACGGTCGAAGGGCCTGCGGGAAGAATCGACCAGTCGAAATCTGGCAAGACTCTTTACCTTGTTTTTTTCGGCGGCGATAAGCCCGAGTCATCGCGCGTGGGCATTCGATTGGGCAAAGGCTCACCTGATAAGATGAGGTCCGAGCTCGGTGCTTTTGTCGGCAAGAAAATCCGTGCGTCCGGTGAGGTGAAAAAAGAAATGCAAGGGAACTTGTCGAGCCCGGCAGTCATGATCAACGATGTGTCTGCGATACAGATCATCGATTGAAACCCCGTGGAGAATTTGGCGCTTGAGACTCTGATGCTGGCCTATGAATCGCTCGAAGCCGAGCGGCCCGAACGCATGTTGTTTATCGGCGCTCAGTCTCACACAGCTTTGTGCGGGCAAGCGGGACTCATTGGTTGGCAACCGCTCAAGCCGTTGGCAGACGTTTGGGACAAAGCAGGATTTTCCCGTAATGACACATTGCCCGAGGGTAAATGGCCATGGGTGATGGTGCTGCCGCAAAAATCACGCGATGAGACGCTGCTGTGGTTTGCTCTTGCCCGCGATCGAGTTACAGCAAGCGGGAAATTACTCGTGGCCATGCCCAACACCGCGGGGGCCTCACGATTTGAAAAGGAACTCGCACGCGCCACCGGGCGTGTTGATTCGATTCAAAAACACAAGTGCCGTGCCTTCATTGCCACCGACGACGGGTCATGGAATGAAGCGATCTTTGCCGAATGGCGCGAGCTTGGCCATGAACGCAAAATTGAATGCACGGAATATGTCACGCAGCCCGGCATCTTCAGCAGTGCGCATGTAGATCCTGGATCAAAGTTGCTTGCGCTGCATTTGCCTAAAAGCCTGCGCGGCTGTGTCGCCGACCTCGGCGCCGGCTGGGGTTATCTATCCGCATCCGCGCTCGATGCTTGCGATGGCATCATGCACATCGACCTTTATGAGGCCGATGCGAGAGCGCTTGATTGCGCACGCAAAAATCTCACAAGGCATGCAGAAAAGGTCAGCTTCCACTGGCACGATGTCACGAAGGGCCTCACGGAAAAGTACGATGCGATTCTCATGAATCCGCCTTTCCACAGCGGGCAAGCGACTGATGTTGATCTCGGCCGCGCCTTCATCGGCCGCGCCATTGAGGCACTTCGTCGTGGTGGAAAATTGCTGCTCGTCGCCAACCGTCAATTGCCCTACGAAGCGGTGCTCGAATCCAAGGCGCTTGCTTGGCGTAAAATCGCGGAGGACTCGACCTACAAAGTCTTGCTCGCAGACAAACGCTGAACGCACTTTTTTCATGAAACTCGTCAAACTCCTTGCCAACCTCGGGTATGGCTCGCGTCGCGAAGTGCAACGTTTGATTCGTTCCGGCGCGGCGACCAACCTTGATGGTGAAGTGCTCGCCGATCACAGTGCTACGCCGCACGCTGAAATACTTTTTCGTGGTGAACCGCTGGATCCGGAGTTTCCTCTCACGATCATGCTCAATAAGCCCGATGGCTACACCTGCAGCGCCGACGATCCGGGATCAACCGTCTATGACCTTTTACCCGAGCGCTTCGCTCACCGGAACCCAGGCCTTAATTGCATCGGCCGACTCGACAAGGACACCACCGGGCTCTTGCTGATGACCGATGACGGCAAGCTACTGCACAAAATCATCCACCCAAAGTCCGCCTGCCACAAAGTCTATCGAGCCACGCTCGCACGACCACTCGAAGGGCATGAAGAAGAACTTTTCGCCTCCGGTTCGCTCATGCTCAATGGCGAAACCAAACCCTTGCTGCCCGCTCATTTCGAAAAACTCGGCGAATGCGAGGGGCTCGTCACCTTGCACGAAGGCCGCTATCACCAAGTCCGCCGCATGTTCGCCGCCGCCGGCAATCATGTCGTGGCTCTCAAGCGCATCTCCATCGGCGGATTGAAATTGCCAGCTGATTTAGAAGAAGGAGAGTGGTGCGCACTTTCCGCAAATGAGATGAATCAGCTTTTGAGCTAGTCGTGTGATACATCATTCCGACAAGCCGATTCGGTCGCCGAGGTGCTTGGGTGCTGTGTCGAGAATGTTGACATCGAGCCACATTTTGACGCGCGCGCCAATTTCGCGGATGCGTGTCTTGATGCCTGTGCGTGCATCCACATCGCGCGCGTTGTGGCCGATCGCTTCGAGACCGTGGGCCTTGGCGATGTAGATCGCGCGTTCGTTTTGGAAGCGCTGGCTGATGAAAAGAATCGAGTGCAGACCAAAGATTTTTTTGGCACGCACTACCGAGTCGAGCGTGCGCAAGCCAGCGTAATCGCAGACGATTTTTTGTGCTGGCACTCCAAGCTTCAGCAAAGCTCTCTTCATTTTTTCCGGCTCGTTGTAGTCGTGAGCGCGGTTATCACCGGAAAGAATCAATGTGCGGATTTTTCCGGCATGCCAGAGGGCAGCGGCCGCTTCGACGCGATGCTTGAAGTAAAGATTTTCGCGGCCCTTGGTGCGATCGCTGGTGCCAAAGACCAAGCCGACCTCCGACGATGGTGTTGCGGCGACGCTATCAAAGGTGCGGCCTCGCGCGGCCCAGCTTGCGGCAATGTTTGCCCATGCAATTGCCAAAACGGCCGTTAAGGGCAGACCCAATAGTGCAAGTCCCGCACGCCTCAACCATTTGGCAGGGATGTTCATTTTCATGTGCGGCGAGCGGTTGCGGGTTCCGGCTGTCGACGCGGCCATGTAAGCAACGATTTGAAGCTCTCAGCCAAACTTCCGCTGCCCTGATGTTGTGGCGCGAGCACGCGCAGATGGTTGGCGGTTTCGACGAAATGAATTTTTGAGAAACGCCCGGCAAGTTCGCCATCAACCTCGATAGGCACTTCACGGTCGGCCTCAACAGTGAACGACTCGGTTTGGAAATATTCTACCGAATCCATCAAGTCGATGCCGCCAAGCGCGAGGCCTCGCAAGGAATCGAGTACCAACCGGTAGCCAGCTTCCTTGTAAACCAATACATCGAGCTTCGAGTCATGATTGTCGGCCTTGCGGAAAAATGGAAAGGGTCCGCCATAGAGCGAGCCATTGCCCGCAAGCACCGCCACACCCTCAACGATGCGGCCATCGGCGAGGGTGACTTGCATCTGCGGCGGTTTCTCGCCGAGCACACGAACTGCCGCCAGCAGATAGGCGAGGGGACCGAGCATTTTTTTCGACTCCCAGGTGGTTTCCTCGATCACCATCGCGTCAAAGCCAACGCCCGCCATTTGCACGAATGGAATGCCGTTGGCTTCAAACAAGTCCACCTCTCGCGTGAAGCCGTTCTCGATGACTGCGAACGCGCGCTCTAGCGAAGAAAATGGAATGCCCATTTCGCGCGCGAACACATTCATCGTCCCCGCTGGCAGTACACCGAGCACGGTCTGTGATCCAGCAAGGCCGCGCACGACTTCATTCAGCGTTCCGTCGCCGCCCGCCGCGACGATCACCGGTTCACCATTGGCGGCAAAGCATGCCGCAAGTTCGCGTGCTTCCTCGGCGCTGTTGGTAGCATAGAGCGCAAAGCGATTCGCGTGCTTCATGATGAAGCGCAGCACCCGCTTGCCCTTCTGGCTGCGCGCCTTCGGATTGAAAATAATCGGGTACCTGCGAGGCAATTTCACGCACCATTCATCGCCGATGCGCGCACGCTTCGCAATCGGATTCGCCATGGACCGGGTGGCGTGACGACATGCTCACTCGTCGATGGCCAATACCGCGAGCACTTGTTCAACCGGCAAGCCCATCACATTTTCGAAGCTGCCTTCGATTCGCTCGACGATCAGTTCGCCGTGCTCTTGGATGCCATAGGCACCAGCCTTATCGAGCGGGTTGACCCTTGAAAGGTAGGTGTCGATTGCGTTGGCATCGAGTGGCAGGAAGGTGACATCGGTGGTTTCGTGAAACACCTTGCGCGCACCGCTTGGGAAAATGATGCACACTCCCGTGCGCACCTGATGGGTGCGGCCGGCGAGACGGCCCAGCATTGTGCGCGCGGCATTGATGTCTGCTGGTTTTCCAAGCGGTTCTTCGCCGATGAAGACCAGAGTGTCGGAGCCAATCACGATCGCGTCCGGGCGCATGACTGCGACCGCTTCGGCCTTGAGTGTGGCATTGAGCTCGCAGAGCGAGGCAGGCGACATTGATGTGTCGTGCACTTCCTCGGCGGGCGAGGGGACGACCTCGAATTCGATGCCCGCGCGGCCGAGCAGTTCCTTGCGGCGCGGTGATGACGATGCAAGCACGACTGGCATGGTTCAGTCGGCAGGGAAAATGATTTCCTGGCTCTTGCCCTTGCCTGAATTGCGGCCGAAGCCGTCGCCGATGTCCTTGCTGGTGATGTAAATCATCAACGCGATCAGCGCCATCGCGCAAACCGATTGCAAAATTTCCAATGGCCGTGCCTTGATCGGACGACCAAAAATTTTCTCAAAGAATGCGAGTGTGATGTGGCCACCATCGAGCACTGGAAATGGCAGCATGTTGAGCACGGCAAGGTTCACATTGAAGAGCACCATGAAGGCGAGGATGCGCCGCCAGCCGTCTTCCGTTTGCAGCAGTTGGTATTGCATTTTTGCGATACCCACTGGTCCGCTCAGGTGATCGACGCCGATGTTTGAATCCGGGGCGATGACGCTGGTGATCGTGACCCACATCATGTGCAAGCTGTCGCGCACCTGGCGCAGTGGGCTTGGCTTAATGAGACGGCTGTCGATGTCGGCGCGCGATTCCCAGATGATACCGATCTTGGGATCCATGCCCGCAGGTTGAAGAGGCCGCTCGGGTGTGATGTCGAGCTCGCGCACTTGGCCATCGGTGCCTTGCACGGCGATCCTTACGGTCTGCCAATTTTTGTCGCGCAAATATTGTGAGAAATGCATGAGGCCATGCACCTTGTTGCCATCGATGAGAATCACACGGTCGCCTTTCACGAGGCTTGCATCGGCGGCGGGGCTGTTTGGGCTGACATCGCCAACAATCGCCGGACCTGCTGGGTCGATACCGACTTGGCGCAGCCCGCGGCGTTGGTACCAGTGGCTTTTTTCGGTTTCAAAGCCAGAACTGAGATCAAGCGCTTTTGCTTCGCCCGGGCGCTCGATTGTGAAAGTGATCTGTTTGCCGCGGCTGAGGATGATGCGCTCGCTGATCGAGTTGAGCGACCCTGCAAAGCCGTTGACTTCCTCGCCATTGATTGCGGTGATTTTATCGCCAATTTTAAGACCTGCTTTTTCTGCCGGGCTACCGGGCAAAATGTATCCGATCTCTTGCGAGGGGATGAAATCTGCTGGCTTGCCGATCTGCCAGACGCCGATGGCTGCAATCAGTGCCAGTAACATGGAAAAAAGCGGGCCGGCGAATGCGACGATGATTTTGTCGAGTGGCGTCACCGCGGGCAGAGGAGCACGCTCGCTGTCGCCACCTTCGATCGCGTCCATCGGCGCCATTTGCGGCAGCGCGACAAAACCACCGGCGGGGATCCAGCCTAGACCGAACTGCACGCCATCAATTTCCTTTTTCCAAATCGGCCTGCCGAACCAGATTTGGAATCGCTCGATTTTGAGTCCGCGCCATTTCGCGGCAAGGAAATGGCCGAGCTCATGGACGAAAATGATCACATTGAAAACTGCGATCACGACTCCGATCCAAAGGAGCATTTGTAGAAGGTTGGCGAGGTTTGGCATGTTCGTGGGCCAATCTAGCGCGAGTGTGCGAGCCAGCAAGTTGATAAAAACCGGCGACTGTAAAAGCACCCGATCCGCGCGTTTGACCTTTTGAATTTGGGCGTTAGCCTAACGCGCATCCAAGCCACCCCATGGTCCTCGATATTGTCCAATACGGTCACCCCGTTCTCCGCCAGCGCTGCCGCCCCGTCACAGAAGTCGACGACACGCTGCGCACCCTCGTGACCGACATGCTCGAAACGATGGCCGATGCCAATGGGGTGGGACTCGCCGCGCCGCAGGTGGGCGAAGACATCCGCCTTGCGGTGATCGATTGCTCCTTCGATCCCGAATGCATTTCCTATCTCAAGGTCAATGGCGAGGATGCGGAACTGCAATCGATCATGCCGCTCGTGTTCATCAATCCCGAGTTGGAATACGGCGAGGTAAAGGAACCCGGTTTTGAGGGTTGCCTCAGCATTCAGGGCATCCGCGCTGAAGTGCGTCGCCCGATCGAGGTCAAAGCAACCTTACCGCAACTCGATGGTTCGGTGTTGGTGGTCGAGACCGATGGTCTGCTGGCTCGCGCATTGCAACACGAGATTGATCACCTCAACGGCATTCTTTTCGTCGATCGACTCTCGCCCGTCGCCAAGGTCTCGATGAAGAACCGCCTCAAGCGTCTGGTCGAGCAGGGTTAGGGAAACATTTAACTTACATCAATCATGGGAAGAGCCTTTGAATGCCGCCGCCGGGCCAAGGAATCGCGTTGGGCCACGATGTCCAAGGTGTTTCCGAAGCTTGCAAAATCAATCACGCTGGCCGCCAAGGATGGCGGGCCCGATCCGGAGAGCAACGCCCGATTGCGTGTCGCCATCGCCAACGCGAAGGCGCAGAACCTCTCGCGCGAAAACATCGAGGCGGCGATCAAGCGCGCGGCCGGCAAGGATGCTTCGGAAATTTCTGAAATCACCTACGAAGCAAAAGGCCCGCATGGCTCGTTGTTTTTCATCGAAGTCGCAACCGACAACTCGAACCGCTCGGTGACGAACATCAAAACAATCTTCAACAAGAACGGCGGCCAAATGGTCAACTCGGGCGCGCTCGACTTCATGTTCTCGCGCAAATCGGTGATCGAGTTTCCTGTGCCCGAAGGCAAGAACCTCGAGGAGATCGAACTTGAGCTCATCGATGCCGGTCTTGAGGAAATGCATGTCGACGAAGGCGTGGTGTCGGTCATCGGCGATTACACGGCCTTTGCGCAGCTTTCCCAAGCGGTCGAGGCCCTTGGCATCAGCGCCAGCAAGTCGGGCCTGCAACGCTTGCCGAATCAGCCGATCGAATTGACCGAAGAGCAGATGGTCGAAGTTGAAACGATCGTCGACAAGCTTGAGGACGATGACGATGTGCAGGCGGTTTTCACCAACCTCGCATAAGTTGGTGCTTCAAGCCTCACGCTCTAAAAACATCGTGAATTCGTTGCGGTTGTAGGTCAGGTGCCTGGTCGCGATTTTTTTAAGCCCGGCCTTGCGGGCGATGTCACTTACTTCGGAGTTCGAGGGTGGTGGTTTCATCGATCGATGAAATGCCTGGCAGTTTGAGGGTGAAGATGACGAGGCCTCCTTGCCGCAGGTTTTTCGATAGCCTTGCAAGCTGTCGCATCGCATCGCGCGCATCACCATTCATGTCGCAAAGCATCGCATCAAAGGTGAGACCTGGTGGTGGCATGAAGTCAGCCGCGTCGGCGACGAACTGCATGAGTCCTTTGCGGTGTTTGAGTCGCGCATCGAGTGGCGCGCGATCGACGGCGATGACTTCGTACTCCCTCGCGAGCAATTCGGTGGTCATGCCGCCGGGGCTGGCGCCGATTTCGAGCCAGCGAGCGCCGCCTGGCGGTGGTCGGCGGGTGAGCTGCAGGTGGTGCAAAGCTTCGGCAATTTTGGCACCGGCGCGGCTGATCGTATCAGGTGAATTTTGGGGGATGAACTTGGTGCCGCCGGGAAAAAAACCATCGCACTCGGCCGGTGATTGCAGGCCTGCATACAGTCCTTCTTTGCCGACCAAACAGAACAGCGATGGTTTTTTAGGATTTTGTTGTTCGGCGTTTTTGATTGCCGACCACTCGCTTGGAAACAACTGCAGTGCGCGCCCACGCAGGTTGGAGGCGAGGGTGCGATCGTAGCGTTTTGGCGAGCCGGGATCGATCGGCCCGCAGATCAGCGTCTGTGCTTTGCTTTCACCAAATTTTCGCAGCAATGCCTGCGCGGCTTTTTCGATGAAGCCATCGGTCTCGCGCGGGTTGCACGGCCAGCTGTGATGCACCGGCATGTTCCAGCGAAGGTAGCGCGCAAGTGGTGAGTGGCGAATGGCTTCAGGCTGCTTGATCCGAATGAGATGAAAGTCCCTGCCAAGTTTGCGAAGCGCTTGGGCACCGAGGCCGACGATGATTTCCGATTCGTGACCGGCGAAAATTTCCGAAATTCGGATCAGCCATGACGCGCCTGTCACCGCGTGCTTTTCCTTCGCTGTCTCGCAGGTATGCATCAGTGTTTGATCATGGCCCATTCCTTCCAGAACTGCGCGGTTTGTTCTGGGTCGGGCACGACTTCAAGCAAGGTTACTTTCCCGTCTGGGTCGAAGGCATCGAGATCGTCGGCGCGGCGGATTTGCAGGTGCGCCATGCCCCAGAGTGTGGCGATGCCCGAGAGCTCGGCTTGATGCGGATTGCTCATGCATTCGGCCGCGCGTGGGCTCATCGATGCAAGACGCGGCAGGTTTTTGAAAATTCCACCACCATGGTTTTGCAGCACCGCCAGCACCAATCCGCTTTGATTCATCTGTCCAAGGACGAATGGCGCGGCGAGATCGTAGAGTGCGGTGAGGTCGCCGATGAGCGCCCATGTTTCGGAATCATCGGCCGTCCATCCGAGCCAAGTGCTGATTTGTCCATCGATGCCATTGGCACCGCGATTGGCGCGTATGTTGCGCATCGGGCGCGCCCATTGCGCGAAAGAATTCCATTCGCGGATCGGCAGGCTGTTGCCGAGGAAGAGTCCGCGACCAAGGCATGCATAGTTTGAAAGGGTTCGAACGAGCGCTGGTTCGCTGTCGGGAAAGCGTTCGAGCAATTCGTCGATGCGGGCAGCGCGTGCTGAAGAATGATGCAGCAGATCGAGCGCGTCTTCGGCGGCTTCGATCGGACCCAATGCAGGGATTACGCGATTGAGCGGACCGCGTGTGACTTCGCTCGCTCGCGCAAGCCCGGGCAAGCCATTGCGACAAACCGACCACACAGAAACCTCAGAAAGGTCCTCCAGGTCGCGCCAAAATCTTCCGCTCGGCACTCCGCCAAGCCGTAGCACCTTGCCTGGTGGGTTGGCACGCAATACGCGATCTTCATCGTGAATCGCCAATGCCTGCAGTGCTTCTCTCAAACCGCTGGTGGCCTCGGCGACCACTGGGGCGCCAAGCTCGCTGCAGAAATGGAAGACCTCTTCGTGTTCCTCGGGGTCGAGGCTGCCAATCATCACTACAAGCCCGCGGTAGAGGTCGTCGCGCAGCCATCGCGCAAGCGCAGCGACATCGAGGCGGTCTTTTGCGGGCGAAAATTCCCCAAGTTGGGCTTCGGCAAATGTTTCATCGTCGGGAGAGAAGTCCTCACCGAGCTCTGGATTGAGGTGAAGCGGGCCTTTGCCGTCCCATTCCTCAATTTTATTACGATGGGCATAGTAGCTGAAAATTCCCGGCTGGACGATCGCCTGCGGGGCACCCGATTGGCGGAATGCTTCCGGCCGGTCGGCGGTGATGGCGACCAGCGGGCGTGACTGGTAGTGCGCCTCAATGATCGCGGGCAAAAGCTCCGCCGCGGCCGTGCCGCTGGTGGTGACCACCGCACAGGGCTTGGCGGTTTTCATCGTGCGACCCAGCGCGAAGAACCCCGCGCTGCGCTCTTCGAAGTGTCGCCAAAGCCGCACTTTTCCAGCTGACTCGGCACGAGCGAGTGCCTCGATAAGCGTGGCATTGCGGGCACCCGCGCAGATCACAAACTCGCGGATCCCGGCATCCAGACAGCGATGGATCGTTTCAACAGCGGTCTTCCAGGTATCCACAATGATAGCTCGGTGGTGGTTGGCGTGCGATCAACCGCCGGTGCGCGGTGTACGCTTCTTCTGGGAATCCGGCGTCACATTGCGCATGCCGTTGCGTTGCTTTTGCATCTCGGCTTGGCGCTCGGCCATGCGTTGCACCCATGATTTTCCTGCACCCTTCACTGGCTTGAGCTCGGGCTCAGGCACCTTGTTCATGAGCCATGTCTGCCCGATGGAGAAAATATTCTGGGTCGTCCAATACAAGGCGAGCGCCGAGGCGAAGTTGTAACAGAAGAAAAAGAACATGAACGGCATCAGCATGATGATGCGTTGCTGCATCTTGTCGCCCGTCTTCGGGGTCATTTGAATTTGCAGGAAGCTGGTGACGGCCATCACGATCGGCAGAAGGTTGAGCGGGATGCCCGCGAAGTGCCAGACGGTGTCGGGTTGTGAGAGGTCGTCGACCCAGAGGAAACCCTGACCGCGTAGCTCCACGGCGTATTGCAGCATGCGATAGAAACCGAAGAAGATCGGAATCTGGATCAGCATCGGCAGGCAACCGCCAAGCGGATTGATGCCAAATTTCCGGTAGAGCCCCATCATCTCGGTGTTGAGCTTGTTGGGATCGTCGCCGTATTTTTCCTTCAGCTTCGCCATCTCCGGCTGAAGCTTGGCCATGCGCTTCATCGTGTGAGTCGATTTTGCGTGAAGCGGCCAGATCGCGGTGCGCACGGTGATGGTCAGAAGGATGATCGCTAGCCCCCATGCCCACTTTGGTGAGACGTTGTCGATGAGGTGATGGAAGCTGTTGAGCAGCCAGTTGAGCGGACGCGAGACCCACCAGAACCACCCGTATTGCATCACATCGCCCCAGCCTTCGCCGAAAACGCCGTCCATTTTGCGAAGCATCGGGTTGTGCTTTGGACCGATGAAGATGCGATAGCCGAGCGAGGCGGAAGATGCGGCGTTGAGCTGTAAAGCAGGCAGGCGAAGACCGCCATTGACCGAGGTCACGGGGCGCGCATCGCTGGGCAGCGTGACTTGGGATGACCTTGCCCACATCGAGGTGAGTGCGGTTTCTTTCGGTTGGACGACGGTGGCAAAAAACTGGTTGGTCACACCTGCGAATTGGATCGGCGTGTTGGTCGGGCTGCCAACGATTGATTTCGCGGATGAGAACCACCCGCCCTTAAAGCTGGATCCATCGGTGAAATGGATCGTGTCGTTGTCGCGCCAGAAATAGCCGGTTTGTTGCGGGACCTCCGCGTGATAAAGCGGCGAGGCTTCGCCGAGGAAGAGACTCCATTGGCCAAGATTCACTGCGCTGCCTGTTGGGTTTTCAAAGCGCAACTCGAGATCGATCAGATAGGGCGCACCTGCTTCGTTGCTTTCATTGAGTGAATAGATTTTTTTCGCGATGATGCCAGACGGCAGTGTGGCGCTGTAAACGATCTTTTTGCCCTCGACCGATTCTGTGTCGATCTTGGAAAAAATCATGTTTTCCAGTATTTCGCCCGCGCCCGCTAGCGTACCGATGCCACCGATGTGGAAGCGGTTAATCTCGACCTTGCTGGTCTTGCTGCCGACTTCGAATTCGTTTTGAAAAACTGCGGTTTTGATGCCGCCGCCGATGTTGGTGAAGACGAAGGAAACTTTATCGTTGGAGAGCGTCACCAACTCCTCTTCGGCCGGCGGCGGTGGTGGGGTGACGATGAGACCGGCGCTGCTTTCCTTTGAGGTAGGCTCGATTGCCGGCTTGGTTTTTTGCAGCGCTTCTTCGCGTGCGCGGGCCTCGGCCACGGCGCGTTGGTTTTTTGATGCGTAGTGGAAATTGAGGGCCAGCAAGCCGCCACAGATGGCGAGGACTACCCAAGTTTTGCGATCGTACATGTGAGGATGGAATGCGGGTTAGGGATGATTGGCTTTGGAGGGGGCTGCCGGTGGCACAGGGTCATAACCGCAGCCACCCCAGGGATGACAGCGCAAAATCCGGCGAATGCCATGCCACGATCCGATCAGAGGGCCGTGGGTTTCGACAGCTTGAAGGAAATAATGCGAGCATGATGGCGTGAATCGACAGCCGGCGCCCGGGCCTGCGGCAAATTTGATCATCGGTCGCAGAGCGATTTGGTAAAAACGGATGAGACCGCGAAGCAGAGATGTGGCGATGCGCGAGATCATGCGTCTGCGGATTTGTCCGGAATCAACTTGAGTCTGCGTGCTTGGTTGAGCCAATCGGCCTCCAGTTCGGCGAAGCTCGCTTTGGCCGCACCGGGTCGTGCGATGGTGACGAGAAATCGCTTCGGCTCGGTAAAGTTTGGAGCGTAGGCTTGCACAAGGGCGCGGAAGCGGCGGCGCAGGAGATTTCGCTCGTGGGCTTTGCCGGCGCGGCGGCTGGTGATGAATCCAGTGCGCAAGGTGTTGAGCGACGGGTCGGCGAGCGTGCTGAGGATCAAGAAGCGGCCGGTTTTGGCTTGGCCTGATTGGCGCACACGGGCGAAGTCGCCACGCTGCTTCATGCTGCATTTGCGCGGAAGTCTCATCGATGGGCCGGAAAGTGAGCCCGTTGCCGCGAGGCAGTTAGGCAATTAGGACCCGTGTTGCGTCGTGTGACGCTTGAACGGATTCTCGGCACCCTTTGGCACGAGGCGCTTGCGGCCCTTTTGGCGGCGGCGGCGAAGGATGTCGCGGCCGGCTTTGGTGGCCATGCGGGCGCGGAAGCCGAATTGTTGTTTCCGGGTGCGCTTGGAGGGCTGGAAGGTGCGTTTGCTCATGGCTTGGGCCTCGTTGGAAATTAAGGATGGTGCGCCCAGCAGTGGGCGCGGGGCGGAGAGACTAGGAGAATGGTGCCGGATGTCAATGCACCAGTGATGGAAAATTTTAGAAAATGGCGATTTCGAGGGAATTTGCCTCTATTCGCGCGGATTTGTTGGTCTTTTGGCCGTCACCAGCAGCACGAGGCCTATCATTTTGGCTTCTTCAGCAAGTTTCTCACGCTCTTTGGTCAGCGATGTTATCATAGAGAAGCGTGGGCTGAAATAATGGTCACCCCATGGATGGCAAGGATCCGATGTTGGCGGGCTGGGGTTTTCGTGCGATGCTTCGGCATGGACTTCGCAGAGGTCACCTGTCCGACGTGTTTTGAGTTCTTCGAGGTGGCGGTGCCGCCGCCGGAGGAACAGCCTGCGGAGGTGGATTACGATTGCGAGGTGTGTTGCCGGCCGATGGTGATCGTGTTCAACGGCGAGGAGGTTTACGCGAAGGGTTTGGGCGAATGAAGAGAGAGCCTGATCCATCGTTTGCGCCACCGGGTGCGCGTTATTCCGGATTGCTGCCGCAAAAGGGCTGGCCTGTGCGCAACTTGAAATTTTTGCGCCATCGCGTCGTGCCTGGCATGTTTCGCCGTCGCGCGGGCAATGTGCTTGAGCCTGTATTGGCGCCACCAGAGGATGGCAAGGTGCGCGTCACATGGATCGGGCACGCTTCGTTTTTCCTGCAATTTGCCGGGCACTCGGTGATCGTCGATCCAAACTGGGCCAAGTGGCACGGTCCGGTGAAACGTCATCGTCAACCCGGGCTCGATCTTCATGGCGTGCCAGAGGTCGATCTCGTGTTGGTGACGCACGCGCACTTCGATCACTTGCACAAGCCGAGCCTCAAGATTCTGCAGGCCCGTGAGGGAATCGTAGTTCCTCAAGGCAGTGGGTCATTGGTGAAAAAACTTGGATTTCCCGCGACCTACGAGATGAGCGTTTGGGATCAGTTGCAGTTTGATCAGCTCGAGATCGTCCACACGCCATCGCATCATTGGGGCGCGCGATTTCTTCACGACACGCATCGCGATTACGGCGGCTACATCGTGCGGGCCGGCGGCAAAAGCGTGTTTCACTGCGGCGACAGCGCGTACTTTGGCGGCTTCGCCGAAATCGGCGTGAAGCACAACATCGACATCGCGCTGATGCCGATCGGTGCCTACGAATCACCCAGCGGCCGCGATGTGCACATGAACCCGGAGGAGGCCGCTCGCGCCTTCATCGACCTCAACGCGAAATTGCTCATTCCGATGCATTACGGGACTTTTCCGCTCGGCAACAGCCGCACAACGAGCCGGTCGAGCGCTTGCTGGCGGAGGCTGATCGCCTCGGGATCAGCGAGCAGGTACTGGTGCCGGAAGAGGGGGTCGGAATCGAGTGGTAAAATCCGTGTGCTGTGCGAAATTTTCGGCCTCGTGAAATCATCCGCAATCAAATCCTGCTGGATGGCGCTGCTGGGCATGTTGCCGATGCTGGCCTCCTGCGAACCCGACCCAAAACCGATGAACGACAATCCCGCCGCGCTGCCGTCAATTCCCGATAAAGCTGAAATCGCGACTTTGGGCGCGGGGTGCTATTGGTGCATCGAGGCGGCCTTTAAGCAACTTGATGGGGTCTATTCCGTGACCTCAGGCTTCATGGGGGGGCATGTGCCCAATCCGACCTATGATGATGTTTGCGGCGGCGAGAGTGGTCATGCCGAAGTGGTACGAGTGGTTTTTGATCCGCATAAAATCACCTACGCCAAATTGCTGGACTGGTTCTGGAAATTGCATGATCCCACCACGCTCAACCGTCAGGGCAACGATGTGGGCACCCAGTATCGCTCAGTGATTTTTTATCATTCGGAAGAGCAGAAAAAGGCCGCCGAGGCTTCGAAAGCGGCAGCGGCGCCGAAGTTTGAGGATCCGATTGTGACAGAGATCAGTGCCGCGTCCGACTTCCATCCGGCACCGGAGTACCATCAGGACTATTATTTCCAAAACAAGTCCAAGAACCCGTATTGCAGGTTCGTGATCGAGCCCAAACTCAGAAAGCTCAAGCTCGACCATTGAGCGCGGAGCCCGGCTTTTTTTCGGGGCTTGGATATTGGAGAAATGCTGGCAATTTACGGCCAGTTCAGCACGAGCCATGTTTTCCTCAATTCGCAAGCCCATCTTCCTCATCGCCCTTTTTTTCGTCGCCTATGGCGCGGTTTCCGCCTTGCGCAAGTGCGGGAGTGGCGAAAGTCCTTCAACTTGGTTGCCGGGGCTTTCGCAAAAACCATCGGAGCGAAAACCGGAAAAATTCACCTTGCCTGAGCTGCCGCCACTCAATGTCGGCAATGTCGAATTGCTCTCAAGACTCAACGACGAATACGCAACTCTCACCCGCGCGGTGGTGCCGTCGGTGGTGAGTATCGACACGCAAGGCATCCAAACCCAGCGCCTCGCGGATTTTTGGGGGCGCGTGTACGAAAGGCGGATGCCCACTCAAGGCCAAGGTTCGGGCGTGATTGTTTCCAAGGAAGGCCATGTCGTGACCAACCACCATGTCGTGGCAGGTCAGCAAAAATTCCGCATCACGCTGCATGGCGGAAAAACCTACACTGCGCGCTTGATCGGTGAGGATCGCCTGCTCGACATCGCGGTGCTCAAGATTGACGACAAAGGTCCCTTTCAACCACTCAAGCTCGGCGACTCGTCGCAAGTGCAGGTGGGTCAGTTGGTTTTCGCTGTCGGAAATCCTTTCGGCCTCGGTGAAACGGTGACGCAGGGAATCATCTCTGCCAAGGAGCGATCGATCTCCGACAACCAGCGCGATCTCTTCCAAACCGATGCAGCGATCAACCCAGGCAATTCCGGCGGCCCGCTGGTGAATTTGCGTGGCGAAATCATCGGCATCAATGTCGCGATCTTTTCACCCGACCGCCAGAATCCCGGCTTCCAGGGTGTGGGTTTCTCAATCCCAGCGAACGATGTGCGCGATGCCATCGAGCAGATTCTTGAGCGTGGTCGGCCGATCCGCGGATTTCTCGGCGTGCAGATGCGCGATCTTGACCTGATGTTGCGCTCGCATCTCGATTATGGTGGTCAAAGCGGTGCCTTGGTGACGGCAATCGTTCCTGGCTCGCCGGCGGAAGCGGCGGGGCTGCAGCAATGGGATGTGATCGTTTCGATCGATGGCAAAGCCATTCAAACGTCGAATCAATTGTTCAGCATCATTCAAGGCTCGCGCGTTGGCGGCACGGTAACGATCGAAGTGTGGCGCGGCGGGTTGATTGTGAAACTTCAGGCAAAAATTGCCGAGAGCGACGCTGAGGCATCGGTTCCGCCGGACAAATGATCTGCCAATATTTTTCATCTCCAATCATCAACTCATAGCTCCATCACAATCTTCTCATGAAAGCTCCTCATTGGTTTTTGGGTCTGGCCGGAGTGCTGACCATTTCGGCAATCGCACTTTGGTTTATCCGCCCCGGTGTTCCCCAAAAAACGCATGAAAAGCCTCAAGCGCCCGCGCTTATTCAGCCGCCCGCGGAGCTTGCGCCAAGTGCCGAGCCAATTGTGCCGAATGAGCAACCCGCTCCACCGGCAATTGTCGCCAGCTATGCTGATCCTGCGGAACTCATGAAACGCATCGCTGCCGCTTTCGAGTCGGGTGATGTTTTGGCGTTGGAAAAACTTTTAGGCGATTCTCGACTCGACGTGGCAAGTCGTGAGTTGCTGCGCGGTCTGCTGGCATCGAAGCCGCAGCTTGTACAAGGAGGCATCCGCGAGGTCGGCGAGTTGGAATTGAACAAGCGCGTGCGCTGGTCGCTCGAGCTCGAGGGCGGCGGCCGCATCGTGCTTGATTTGATTAACAATGCCGGACTCTGGTCAGTGGAAAAATTTCTTTTGCTCGCGCGTGATGGCGAAAACGCAGGACAGGCCACAACGAATGATTCACTCGCGGTGGCCGATGTTTTTTTGCAGGCGGTGCTGAATCAAAAGTTTGAAATCGCGCGCATGCATGTGGATCCGAAGTCGGTGAGCGATGCCAAGATCGCGGGCCTATGCATCCTTTTCGAGGAGGGCATGTATCAATTGCGCAAATCGAAGCCGCTGCGCTCGATGCTGCAAAAGCCTGATCTCGCAGGCTATCTCGCCAACATCGAGGCTACCGATGGATCCCAAGACGCAGGCTTTTCGCTGACACTGAAGACTTCCGGCAGTCCGGCCCAATGGCTTGTGAGTGAGATCAATCTGGATCGCTTGCTTGCGGATTTCGCACGACGCGTTGCGGGTGGCGACGTTTATTATTCGCCTCTGGTGAAGAACCCTGCGGGTGGTGACACGCTGGCGCTTTACTTTGGTTTTGATGAGGACGAGGTGAATCCCCGCACGAAGAGGCAGTTGGAGATCGTGTCGAAAATTCTGCGCGCCGACCCTGCCAAAAAAATTACGCTGAGTGGACACACCGACGCGCTAGGAACAAGGAATTACAACGACGATCTCTCCGGTCGCCGCGCCTCCGTAGTGCGTGATTTGCTTATCGAAGCCGGTGTTTCTTCGACTCAAATCGTGACGGTTGCGAAAGGATCAAGTCAACCGCGCAGGCCGAATGTGACCGAGGGGGGCGTCGACAATCCCGATGGCCGCAAGGTCAACCGCCGTACCGAGATTTACCTCGATTTCTAACAGTAAGCTATTTTGTCATCTTGCCCACATTTCATAAGCCGACAAGCGGCCATGGAGCTGCGCGGATTTTGCAGCCGAAATGCCGCGTGGGTCTTGCTGTTGTTTTTTTCATGGGCTGTGGCTGGCTGTGCCGATAGCGCGCCCGGCGCAGGATCTGAGCCGCCTAAGACGTGGATCAACAGCACGGGATTTCCTATGGCATCGCCACAAAAGGATTTGGCGCGTTGGTGGGCGCGATTTGACGATCCGCAGATGTCGAAGCTGATCACTGCCGGACTTGCCGGAAATCCCGGTATTGCTTCGGCGGCTGCGCGGGTGCGTGAGGCGCGGGCACGGCGCGATGAGGCAACGGCACAGCTCATGCCTTCGCTGGGCGGATCGCTTCGCGGCTTCGGCGATGCGGAGCGCGCGAATGGCGAATGGTTGTCAAACTCATCAGGTCGTGCCGCGCTCAATGCATCTTGGGAAGTCGATTGGTTTGGCAAGAACCGCAAGCTGGCAAAATCTGCTGCTGCTACATTTGCGGCAACGGAAGAAAACCTTCGCTCGGTGCAGGCATCGCTCGCGGCGGATATTGCGATCGCTTACACGCGCCTGCGCATTGATGAGGAGCGACTCTTTGTGTTGCGTGATATCGTCGTGAGCCGCGAAGAAACCTCGCGTCTAGCCTCATGGCGGCAACAGGCGGGCGAGGCTGATTCGCTTGAGTCGAGTCAAGCAAGCGCGAGTCTCGATCAAGCGCGTGCCGCGATTCCGACGTTGGAGCAAACGATTGCGCAGCGTCGCAATCAACTTGCGTTGCTATGTGGTCGTGAGCCGGGCGCCTTCGATGTCGTGCTTTCCAGCACTCGTGGTCGCATTCCCGCACCGGCGCGAGACCTTGCTATCGGCATCCCAGCCGACACGATTCGGCAACGACCAGATGTGCGTGAGTCGGGTTGGAAAGTTTCGGCAGCAGTCGCCGAGCTCGACGCGTCCAAGGTGCAGCGCTACCCGTCGCTCAATTTGGCTGGCACGCTCGGCATCAACTCGCTTGCGGCAGAGAAAATTTTTCGCCCGGAAAAAACTGCGGCCGACCTGATTGTTGGCATCACGGGGCCGATTTTCGACGCGGGCCGCATTCGTGCCAACATCGAAGCGCGCGGCGCAGCTCTTGATGGCGCTTTGCAGGATTATCGTGACTCGGTGTTGACAGCGCTTTCCGAAGTTGAGGACGCGCTTATTGCTTGCCGTCGATCGGGCGAGCGGCTTGCAACGCTCGAAAAAGCTGTGGCATCTGCTCGTGAAGCGGCGACGCTTGCGCAGCAACGATACCAGGCCGGTGTCACCGACCTGATCACCGTGCTCGATGCACAACGCACGCTGCTCGGTATCGAAGACAATCTCCTTGCCTCACGCGCCGAGCACATCACTGCCTACATCGATCTTTACAAGGCACTGGGTGGTGGATGGTCATGAGCAGCGGCATATTTTAATTTATCCATTCTGATGCAAGCAGACGAATCAACCGAAAAGCTAACGGAGATCATCCGCAACGCGCGACCCATGCACCCGCTTTGGAAAGGTTTGCTGCCCGCGCTGGTGCTGGTGCGCTGCTTTACTGGAATTTCGGCCGCAAGGACGATCGTGAAAACGAACCGGTTTTCAAAACTGAAAACATCGCGCGTGGAGACATCGATCTTATCGTGACAGCGACCGGTAATCTCACGCCAACAAATCAAGTGACCATCGGCAGCGAACTTTCCGGCACGATTGCCGAGGTGCTTGTCGACATCAATGACACGGTAAAAAAAGATCAGCCTATCGCGCAGCTCGACACGGCTAAACTCACGCAGCAGACCGAGCGCAACCGTGCGATTTTGCTCTCGGCCGAGGCGCGAGTGACGCTGGCCATGGCGACGCTTGCCGAAAATACCGCTGCGTTGACGCGTTACGAGGACCTTTTGCGGCTAAGCAAAGGCAAGTCGCCATCTAAGGCGCAGATGGACACCGCGCAGGCAGCTGTTGACCGCGCGAAGGCCGAACTCGCTAGCGCCAAGGCGGCGGTGAATGAGGCGCAGGCAAACCTTCGCGCGATCGAACGCGATCTTTCCAAAACCATCATTCGCTCGCCGGTCGATGGCATTGTGCTTTCTCGCACGGTGGAGGTCGGTCAGACGGTGGCGGCTTCCTTCACTGCGCCGGTGCTTTTCGTGATCGCCGAGGATCTTCGGAAAATGGATCTCGTTGTGACGGTGGCCGAGTCCGACATTGGACGCGTAGCGGCGGGTCAGAAGGCCAGCTTCACGGTCGATGCGTGGCCAACGCGCACCTATCATGCGACGGTGCAGCGAGTGGCGTACGGATCGGTCATCACCAACAATGTCGTGACGTACAATGTGGAACTCGGAGTGGAAAATGCCGACCTCAGTCTGCGGCCTGGCATGACTGCGACTGCGGACATCGCTGTCGCGCGCGCCACTCAGGTTCTGCATGTGCCGAATGCCGCCTTGCGATTTGATCCGGAATCGGTGTTGGAGTTTCTCAAAAAAACCGATCCGAAACGCACGCTGGTGCAGGCATTGTCGCCCGGTGGTGGTCGCCGTTGGAGCCAAAGCCCTACGATTCAGAAATCTGATGAACGCGGCAAAAAGACCAGCGTTTGGTTCTTGCGCGATGGCGAACCGGTCGAATGTTCCGTGAGCGTCGGCCTCACCGATGGTCGCATCACCGAGGTCAGTGGAGAGGGACTGCGTGAAGGTCTGCCGGTCATCATCAGCGCCGTGCCGCCCGCCAAGCCATGAATCAAGCGTCTTTGATCGAGCTGCGTGGCATCGCCAAGACCTATGGTCGGGGTGATGCGGTGTTCCATGCGCTGCGAGGTGTGGATCTGCAAATTGATCGTGGTGAATTTGTGGCGATCATGGGCCCGAGCGGATCGGGCAAGTCGACTTTGATGAACCTGCTCGGCTGCCTCGATACGCCGACGGCTGGCAGCTATCTTTTCAATGGCATTGCGATTGAGGCGTTGAGCAAGGACCAGCGCTCGTTGATACGCCGACATGCCTTGGGTTTTGTGTTTCAAGGTTTCAATCTGTTGGCGCGGACATCGGCCTTGGAAAATGTCGAGTTGCCTTTGCTCTATCGCGGGGTGCCGGCGAGGCAACGCCGCGAAATGGCGCGTGAGGCCTTGGCCAGCGTCGGTATGGCCAACAAGATGAAAAACACGCCTGCTGAACTTTCCGGCGGTCAGCAGCAGCGTGTGGCGATCGCACGAGCCATCGTCACCGGGCCAGCAACGCTGTTTGCTGACGAGCCCACCGGCAATCTCGACTCGAAAACCACAGTCGAAATCATGGATCTTCTTTGCAAACTCAACAATGATCGCGGCATCTCCATCATCATGGTCACTCACGAGGATGATGTTGCCGCATCTGCCAAACGCGTGGTGCGTGTGAAGGATGGGCTGATCGCAAGTGATGTGAAAACTCAGCCTATCAGTTAATCGTAATCAGATCGAAAATTCACCATGTTTTTCAATGCCTTCATCCTCGCGCTACGTGAGATACGCCGAAATATCACTCGTGCGTTTCTGACGGTGATTGGCGTGGTGATCGGTGTGGCGGCGGTGGTGACGATGGTGACCCTTGGCCGCGGTGCCACCGAAATGGTCAAGTCGCAGATCTCAAATCTCGGCAGCAACCTGATGATTCTGCGGCCCGGGCAGGGCTGGGGTCAGTGGGGCGCGCCATTGTTCAGCCTTGCCGATGTGCAAGCCGTGCGCGAGCAGCTGAGTGGTGTGCGTGCTGCGGCGCCCATGGCGATGGGCAACGCGCCGGCGGTGTTCATGGAAAATGTGCGTAACACCGATTATCAGGGGACCACGCCCGAGTACTTTGACATCGCCGGATGGAAGCTGAGCGAAGGGCGTTTTTTTGATCAGGACGATCTTCGAAAGGGCAATGCCGTGTGTGTGATTGGCGAAACGATTCGCAAGGAACTTTTTGGCTCAGTGCCTGCAATCGGTCAAAAAATCAGGCTTCGCACGACTTCGCTAATGGTGATCGGTGTCACGGCTGTGAAAGGGCAGGGTGGCTTTGGCGATGACCTCGATGACAACATCATTCTCCCCATCACTACCATGCAGCGGCGGCTTGCGGGATTGCCGCCGCCACAAAACATCAACCAGATTCAGATCGCTGGAATTGACGAGCAATCGTGTGCCGGCATTTTAGCCGACCTCACGCTCTTAATGCGCGAGCGCCGAAATCTTGCGGCAAATGAACAGAACAATTTCTCGGTCATCGACACTCGCATGATTGCTGAGACGATGAGTTCGAGCACGCGGATCATGACATCGCTGCTCGGCACGGTGGCGGGGGTGAGTTTGTTGGTCGGTGGCATCGGCATCATGAATGTGATGCTGGTGTCGGTGACCGAGCGAACGCGCGAGATCGGCATCCGTCTCGCGATCGGCGCGCTCGCGCGCGATGTGATGCTGCAATTTCTCGTTGAGGCGGTGACTCTCTCTTGGGTGGGTGGTCTCGCGGGAATTTTGGTGGCTTATGGGTTGTGTCATAGCCTTGCAAAAGTTGTGGGCGCGCCCTTTGTGTTTGACCCAATGATCAATCTGATCGCTTTCGTGTTTTCTGCGGCGATCGGCATCATGTTCGGTTTCATGCCGGCCCGTCGCGCATCGTCTCTGGATCCGATCGAGGCGCTGCGTCACGAGTGAACGCATTCGTGTGGGACGAAATTGATTCGACAGCAAGCTGATGGCCGTTTAATTAGCATTATCGTGAGCAAGACCATACTGATACTCGTTGCAGTTGCCGTGGCACTCGTTCTTGGCGGTGTTTCCACTTACAACGGCCTCGTTGGCAAACAGCAGGGCGTTGATGCCGCTTGGGCGCAGGTTTCCAACCAGTACCAGCGTCGTGCTGACCTCGTGCCAAACCTCGTCAAGACCGTGCAAGGCTCGGCGGATTTCGAAAAGACGACGCTTGAGACTGTCGTCAATGCCCGCGCATCGGTTGGGCGCATGACCATTGATGCGAGCAAGGCACCGGAGACCGCGCAACAGCTTGAGGAATTTCAAAAAGCACAAGGTGCCTTTGGCAGTGCTTTGCAACGCTTGCTGGTGGTTTCGGAAAATTATCCCGATCTTAAGGCGAGCGCCGGATTTCGTGATTTGCAGGCGCAGTTGGAGGGCACCGAAAACCGCATTGCAGTCGAGCGAGGTCGCTTCAACGAGGTGGTGAAGGATTTCAACACCAGCATCCGCAAGGTGCCTGCCGTGTTTTTTGCGGGTATGCTCGGCTTTCATCCCAAGCCATACTTTCAAGCTGAAAGCGGTGCGGAAAAAGCGCCCGATGTGAAATTCGACTTCGGTGGTCAATCCGGCGAAGCGAAATGACATTGGCGCGCCATGCATGTGGGCGGGTCCTTAGCTTTTGGCTCACCTGCCTCGGTCTGTTGATTGCCGCGCCGGTCGCGCGTGCGGAAGTACCTGCAAGCCCGTCGCCGCACTATGTGTACGATGAGCCTCGTTGGCTGAGCCCTGCGGCATCTGCTGCGATCGATGAGCGCTTGCAGCAATACGAGCGCGATTCCTCGTCTCAGATGCAGGTGGCGATTTTTCGAGCGGTGCCGAAATCGGGGGAAATGCTGGACTTCACGCAGCGGGTCTTTGAGGCGTGGAAACCAGGGCAAAAGGGTAAGGACAATGGCGTCATTCTGTTCTTCTTTGCCAATGATCGCAAACTAAGGATCGAAGTTGGCTATGGTCTTGAAGGCGCGCTGCCTGATGCGCGTTGCAAACAGATCATCGAGGATGTCATTGTTCCGCGCCTACGATCCGGCAATCGTGAGCAGGCGGTGGCAGCGGGTATCGAGGCGATGATCGCCGCAACCAAGGGTGAATATCAAGGCACGGGCCGCACGCGCTTGGATCAGCGCAAAGGCATACCGTTTCCAGTTATCCTTCTTTTGTTGATCATTGTTTTGGTGCTGATCTCCTCGCAGCAACAAGGCGATGTAGTGATCACACGCGGTGGGTCACGCTATGGCGATTGGAGTCGAGGTGCTTGGGGCGGCGGTGGTGGCGGAGGGTGGGGTGGTGGCGGAGGATTTTCCGGCGGTGGAGGAAGAAGTGGCGGAGGAGGCGCAAGTGGTGGATGGTAGTTCAGCCCGAATGAACATGAACGAATTTCTCACGGAAAAAGAGGAGCATGCTCTGGTGCGCGAGATCCGCGCAGTGGAGGCGCGAAGCAGCGCCGAGTTGCGTCTCGTGATCACCACCAAGCTGGTGTTTCGCCCGATGCGCTACGCGTGGAAACTTTTCGATCGTCTCGGCATGCATCGTACGAATGATCGCAACGGTGCGTTGATTTTGGTGATCCCGATGGGCCATCGCTTTGCGGTGATCGGCGATGGCGCGTGGGCCGAAGTGGTCGGCCCAGCCTACTGGGAGGAATTGTCCAACGCGATGGCGAGGCACCTGCGTGCGGGTCGGCGCTATGAAGCGCTGGCTTATGGCATCCGCAGCTTGGGGGCAACGATGGCGGGGGCATGGCCCGCAACAGGTGAAAACCCTAACGAGCTGGCCAATGATATCGTTTATGAGTGATGTGGCAAAGGATTCCGTGACAGCTTTGGCATCCGATGCATGATTCATGGCGTGACATCACTCTCGATCGCCGCACTCAAGGAATGCGCCGGGCCCACTCCGGTGCAGGCCGCCGTCATCGCGCAATTGCAAAGCCGCTCGACCCGTGTGGCCAAGACCGGAAAGCCGTATCTCGAAATGGCCTTTGCCGACTCGACTGGGAAAATGGCCTTCAAGCTTTGGTCTGATTCGCCGGTCTATCAGGAAGCGGAGTCGCTCAAGGAATCGGCGGTGCTGCGGCTTGAAGCACGCTGGACGCAAAGCTCCTATGGCATGGATGCCAAGGAGCTTGAGTTTCATCTTCCCGATGAAGCGGCACTCAATGATTTCTATGCTGGAGATCCCGATCTGCGCCGGCGTCAGGAAGCGGATTTCGCGGTGATTCAAAATTTCTGCGCGAGCATTGCCGAGCCGCGCTTGTACGCGCTGTGCCAGATGTTTCTTGATCAAATGGGCGACCGCTTTCGGCGCACGGCGGCGGCGCGAAAGAACCACCATGCTCGCCGTGGCGGACTTGTCGAACATGTCGCGCAGATGATGCGCTCGGCCAATGCGATTTGCGGCGTGTATCCGGAGCTCAACCGCGACTTGATGCTTGCCGGCGTGTTGTTTCACGACTGCGGCAAGCTTTGGGAAAACACCTACCCGGAACATGGTTTCACGCAGACCTTTACTCTCGCCGGCGAGCTGATGGGCCACATCCCGCTCGGAATCGAAATGGTCAACAAACTCTGGCGCGATTTGATGGAATCCGAGGGGGCCAAATCATGGGCGGAGCTCAAGCCTGGATCCGACGACACGCGCTTGCATCTCCTGCATCTGATCGGCAGTCACCATGGTGAGCATCAGTTTGGCTCGCCCGTGCTACCGCGCACGCCCGAGGCCTTTGCCCTGCACTACATCGACAACCTCGATGCCAAGCTCGAGATGATCCGCGAGGCCTACGCGCAATCGCAGGAGATTGCGCCCAACATCGTCGAGAGGGTCTTCCCGCTGCAGAACAACCTCGTGCGACCACTGCCGAGCTTTGTGGGTTCTGTTGATGACCCATCTTCCACCGAAACGCCCAACGAATCTCACTGATCTCACTTATCATGCATCCATTCCTATCTCCCGATTTTCATGTTCGTTGGTCGACGCTGGTGCCCGAGGCGGTCGAGCTCGACATTCGCCATGCGCTTTCACTTGCTAAGAATGCGATTGAGGCGATTTGCGATCAGAATCCGTCGGCGCTGACCTACGAATCGACATTTCTCGCGCTTGAAAACGCGACCGAAGAATTGGGTCGCGGCTGGGGGCGCCTGAATCATCTCGACTCGGTGAGCGACAACCCTGCGCAACGCGAGGCGCTCAACAAGATGCTGCCGGAGGTGACGGATTTTTACGCGTCGATTCCGCTCAATGGGCGACTGTGGGAGGTGCTGAAGGCATTTGGTGAAAGCGCGAAAGCGGAATCCCTCGATCCGGTGAGGAAACGTTTTGTCGAGGAAACGCTCGCCGATTTCCGTCAATCCGGCGCTGATCTGCCGCCTGCAGAAAAAGAACGCATCGCAGCGATCGAGGCCGAGCTTTCGACGCTCACGAAGCAATACTCTGAGCATGTGTTGGATTCGACCAACGCGTGGGAGCTCGTCATCACCGATGAGTCCAAACTTGCGGGCTTGCCCGAATCGGCAAAAGCCGCCGCTGCGGCGAACGCCAAATCAAAGGGCATCGCGGATCAACCCGCGTGGCGCTTCACGCTGCAATTTCCATCGATGTTTCCGATCATGCAGCACCTGCACGACGATGCGATCAGGCATCAGGTCTGGGAGGCATCAAGCCGCGTGGGTGGCTATGGCGATTACGACAACACGCCGCTGGTCTGGCGCATCCTCGGGTTGCGTCACGAAAAGGCAGTACTGCTGGGTCATGGTCATTTCGCCGATCTCACCTTGCTGCGCCGCATGGCCGGATCGGGCGAGGCGGCACTTTCCTTCATCGAAAAACTTCACGCGCGCATCGTGCCGGCCTTTCATGCGGAGTTCCGCCAACTCGCGCAGTACAAGGCGGCAAAGACCGGTGAAAAAGCCGATGCATTGCAGCCATGGGAAACTGCCTACTGGGCCGAACTTCAGCGCAAGGAAAACTACGATCTCGATGACGAGGCATTGCGTCCCTATTTTCCGGTCGATGGCGTGATGGCTGGCATGTTCGAAATCGCCTCGCGGCTCTTTGGCATCACGATCCGGCAACAGGAAACCGTTTTCAACAAAACCGGTGAAGCATCATCCAAAGTCGAAGTTTGGCACCCGGAGGTTTCGTTTTATGAAATTCATGACTCCGACAGCGGCGCTCATCTCGGATCGTTTTATGCCGACTGGCATCCGCGTGAATCGAAGCGTGGCGGTGCGTGGATGAACTCGCTGCACACCGGTCATCCGGGCGAACCGCACCTTGGCCTGATCGTTGGCAACATGAGCCCACCGGTCGATGGCAAGCCGGCTCTGCTCACGCATGGTGAGGTTGAGACGATCTTCCATGAGTTCGGCCACCTTTTGCACGGCATGCTCAGCGAGGTGCCGGTGCGCTCGCTCGCGGGAACGAATGTCGCATGGGACTTCGTCGAGCTCCCCTCGCAGATCATGGAAAACTTCTGCTGGGATCGTGAATCGCTCGACCTGTTTGCGCGTCATTTTGAAACCGACGAAACGATTCCCGATGAGCTCTTTTCCAAGATGATCGCCGCGCGAAATTACCTCAGCGCCTCGGGCTTCATGCGTCAGCTTTCCTTTGCGAAGCTTGATCTCGAACTGCACATCCATTACACGCGATGGCTCGGTGGTGAGCTCGATGCCGTCGATCGAGAAATCCTCAAGGACTATCGCGCGCCGCTCAAGACCGAGACACCGTCGATGCTGCGGCGCTTCGGTCATTTGTTCTCGAGTTCGACCGGCTACGCGGCCGGCTACTACTCCTACAAATGGGCCGAGGTGCTCGACGCCGACGCCTTTACCCGTTTCCAAAACGAAGGGGTACTCAACCCCGAGACCGGTCGCTCATTCCGGGAACATGTATTGAGCCAAGGCAACGCCGCGCCCGCCGAAGAACTCTACCGCCGCTTCATGGGCCGTGACCCCGAACTCGAACCGCTGCTTGTTCGCGCCGGGTTGGGATGAGTGAGATTCAAGACTTCAAGAATCAAGAGGCAAGAAATGAGGAGCGAAGATGCGCCTGCTTCATCTGCACCAATAACTTCTAACGCTATCCCCAATTCTCAATATGCCACTTGCTTGGTGGCTTTTTCTTTTTCCTTGTCGGCGTAACGGTCGAGGCGGTTGGAGAGGATGAAGAAGGTGGGAGCCCAGAGGCCGACGAAGATGCCGAAGAGTTCGCCATGGGTTCGGAGTTCGAAGGTGGGGGCGCGGCCGCCTTGCAGGAACCAGATCGCGATTGAGCCGCCGATCGAGGCGAAGCCGAGGATGAAGCAGAGTCCGCTGAGCCATTTGGTGCCTGTCGCATTCATAAGAATGCAAGCTGGCTCAGCTGATGGATAAATCAACGGGAGAACTTCACGCATTGGCGTGAGGTGGGCCTAGCAAGACAAGGGCAGCTCTCGTGCCGTGGCAGATCACATTTCCAGCAGCAGGCGGGCGGGGGACTCGAGGCTGTCCTTGATACGGATGAGGAAGGTCACGGCTTCTTTGCCATCGACGAGGCGGTGGTCGTAGCTCAGGGCGAGGTACATCATCGGGCGGATGACCACCTGGTTGTTGATGGCGACCGGGCGTTGCTGGATCGTGTGCATGCCGAGGATGCCCGACTGCGGGGGATTGAGGATCGGCGTGCTGAGGAGCGAGCCGTAGGTGCCGCCGTTGGAAATTGAAAAGACGCCGCCTTGGAGGTCCTCGATGGTGATTTTGCCATCGCGGGCTTTGGTGGCGTAGTCGAGGATGTCGCGTTCGATTTGGGCGAAGGATTTTTGGTCGGCATCGCGAATCACCGGAACGACGAGGCCCTTTTCGGTGCCGATCGCGACGCCGATGTCATAGAAATGGTTTTCGATGATGTCGTTGCCTTCGATTCGGCCGTTGATGGACGGCACATCTTTGAGTGCTTGGGCGACGGCTTTGACGAAGAACGACATGAAGCCGAGTTTCACGCCGTGTTTTTTCACGAACTGGTCTTGCAGCGATTTGCGCAGGTCCATGATGGCGGACATGTCGACCTCGTTGAAGGTGGTGAGGATCGCTGCAGTTTGCTGGGCGTTGACCAGATGGGTGGCGATCTTGCGGCGCAGCATCGACATCTTGCGACGGGTCGTGCGGCCTTCGCTCACGGTGCTGGAAACTTCGCGTGCGGCAGGAGCTGCGGGCAGTGTGATGCTTGGCTTGCTTGGAGCTGCTGGGGTTGGCGCTGCGGGCGCGACAGGCGCGGGTGCTGCAGCAACTGGTGCCGGTGCCGGACTTGGCGCGGCGGGTGTTGCAGGTGCGGAAATTGGAGCAGCGGCCTGAGCGGTGTCGACGGTGGCAATGAGTGTGCCGATGCCGACTTCTTCGCCTTCGGGCACGAGGATTTTGAGCGTGCCGGATGCTGGGGCCTCGAGCTCGTTGGATACTTTATCAGTTTCGAGCACGACGAGCACTTCGCCTTTGCTAACTGCGTCGCCATCTTTTTTGCGCCATGAGGCAACATTTGCCGAGGTGACTGATTCACCGGAGGCGGGGACGCGGATTTCGACATTCGCGCCGGAAGACGAAGCGGCGGGTGCAGGTGTGGCAACAGGAACAGGTGCTGGAGCGGCGGGCGCCTCGACCGCAGCGGCTGCAGGTGCTGGCGTGACAGCTGTGCTGCCTGCACCGCCGATGCGTGCGATCAATGCGCCGATCGGCACTTCTTCGCCTTCGCCAACGAGAATTTCGAGCACGCCATCAGCCGCAGCTTCGAGTTCATTCGAAACCTTATCGGTTTCGAGTGTCACCAGGATGTCGCCTTTGTGGACCATGTCGCCGTTTGCCTTGTGCCAGCGGGCGACATTGGCGGAGGTGACGGATTCGCCGGAGGCGGGGACTTTGACATCGGTGCTCATGGAGGTGGAGGGGATGAATGAGTAGAAATTTTTTAGAGCGTGAAGGCCTGTTCGAGCAGTGCCTTGTGTTCGCGGTAATGCATGGCTTTCGAGCCGGCGGCGGGGCTGGAGGCGGATTCGCGTCCAGCGTAGATCAGATTGATGCCGAGCGTGTGTTCCATGCGCGGGCGGATGAAGAACCATGCGCCCATGTTTACCGGTTCTTCCTGGCACCAAATGAACTTCGACGCATTTTTGTACTGACCGGTCATCGCTTTGATCATGTCGCGATGGAACGGATAAAGTTGCTCGACGCGCAGGATAGCGGTGTCCTCGGCGCCGCGTTCTTGGCGCTGGGCAGCGAGGTCGTAGAAAACTTTGCCGGTGCAGAAAATCACGCGCTTGATCGAGCCCGGATCTTTGACCGGTTTCGGATCGGGGAGGATTTCCTGGAAACAGGAACCTTCGAGGAAATCGCTTTCGGGCGAGACTGCTTCGGGGCGGCCGAGCAGGCTCTTGGGGGTCATCAGGACAAGCGGTTTGCGGAAGTCGCGATGCTTTTGACGACGCAGTGCGTGGAAGTATTGTGCGGGAGTGGTGAGGTTCCCGATGATCATGTTTTTCTCCGCACAGAGTTGCAGGAAGCGTTCCAAGCGTGCGCTGGAATGCTCAGGGCCCATGCCTTCGTATCCGTGGGGCAGCAGCATCACGAGGTCGCTGGGGGTTTGCCACTTGGATTCGGCGGAGGAAATGAATTGGTCGATGATGACCTGGGCACCATTCGAGAAATCGCCAAACTGTGCTTCCCAAAGTGTGAGCATCTTTGGATAGGACAGCGAGTAACCGTAATCAAAGCCGAGTACGGCGAACTCCGAGAGTAGCGAGTTGTGCACGCAGAACTTGCCTTGATCCGGCGCGAGGTGTTCGAGCGGAATGTGGCGCTCGGAGTTTTCATAATCGTGAAGTACGACATGGCGCTGCGAGAAAGTGCCACGACCGCAGTCCTGACCTGAGAGGCGCACGGGTGTTCCTTCCATCAGCAGCGATCCGAAGGCGAGTGATTCGGCGAAAGCCCAATCGATAGGCCCACCTTTTTCCAAAGCTTCGACTCTGCGCGGGATGAAGCGTTTTTCGAGGGTTGGGTTGAGATGAAATTCACGCGGGACGCTGGTGATGACGCGGCCGATGTGCTGGTAGCGTTCGCGATCGATGCCGGTGGCGATGGGTGCGTGCGAGTACTTTGATTGCACGACGCCGGTGGATCCGCTGAAGGCGGTGCGCTCGCCGGTCTCGCTGAGTGCGAGCATTTTTTGATAACCTTCTTCGAGGTTGTCCCAGATTGATTTTTCGATCGATTCCAGTTCCGCCTGAGTCACCGCACCGTGGGCGAGCGATTCATTTTTGATGATGCTGCCAAAGGTCGGCCGCGCGGCGATTTTTTTCGCGATGAGCGGTTGGGTGAATGCTGCTTGATCCGTCTCGTTGTGGCCTTGGCGGCGGTAGCAATACATGTCGATGACGATGTCGCGGCCAAACTTTTGGCGGAATTCGATGGCAAAAATCGCGGCCCAGTAGAGCTCCATCGGATCCTCGCCATTGATGTGGAGCACGGGTGCCTCGATCATTTTGGCGACATCGGTCGCGTAGGCCGAGGAGCGCGCGTCGGCTGGCACCGTGGTGAAGCCGATCTGGTTGTTGATGATGATGTGGATGGTGCCGCCGGTGCGGTATCCGGGGAGCTGGGAAAGATTGAGAACTTCGGCGACCGAACCTTGGCCGGCGAAGGCGGCATCGCCGTGAAGCAGGATGGGCAGCACTTGGCCGCGATCGATTTCAGGTCCGCCTTCGCTGAGCACGCGTTGGCGCGCGCGGGCTTTGCCTTCGACCACCGAGTTTACCGCTTCGAGGTGGCTTGGGTTGGCGGCGAGGCTGACGCGTACTTTGCCATCGGGAAACTCGCGGATGCTTTCGTAGCCGAGGTGGTATTTCACATCGCCATCGCCGGCGACGAGGTCGGGCTCGTAGTTGGGGGTGAATTCGTAGAGCAGCGTGGTGATCGACTTGCGGACGAAATTGGCGAGCACATTGAGGCGACCGCGGTGAGACATGCCCATTTCGATTTCGCGCACACCATTCGACGGGCAGGCTTCGAGAATCGCATTGAGAAGAATCATCGCGCCCTCGCCGCCTTCGTTGGAGAAGCGTTTTTCACCGAGGAATCGTTTGCCGAGGAAGTGCTCGAAAATTTCCGCCTCGAGCACCCAGCGCAGGGCCTTCTTGCGGCGATCGGCTGAAGCGTCACGTTGAATCGCGTGTTGTTCAATGCGCTCGCGGACCCAGTGGCGGATCGGCGTGTGGTGGATGTGCATGAACTCGAAGCCGATTTTGCCCGAGTAGGTGGCTTCCAGCGCGGCGATCATGTCGCGCAGTTTCATTTTTTCGCCGTGGCGGAAATATGCGTTCCATGCGACGCGGTCGAGGTCAGCCTCGGAGAGTCCGAATTGGTCGAGCGCGAGGCGCGGGTTGCGTTCGGGTTTTTCCTCGAGCGGGTTGATGTGTGCCTGCGTGTGGCCGAGCGTGCGATAGTTGTAGATCAGCGCGACGACCTTACCGAAGAAGGCGAGGTCGGAGTCCGATGCTTGCGCGGTGCTGACTGCGGCTGCCCCCTCGGTCGTACGGCGCGGTTGGGCGGTGCCGAGTTCAAAGCCTTCGAAAAATGCCGCCCATGTTTCGCCGACCGATTTCGGATCTTCGCACCATTGGGAATATTGGGCCTCAAGCAAATCCGCATTCTGCCGCACCGAAACCGTCGAGTTCATTGGGGTATTTGGAAATTATGAGGCGAGCCTGCGAATTTACCGCTTGGCCCGCCGCGCGCGGCCATTCAATAAGGGGCGCGCCCGATGGAGTCAACCGCGCAACCGCGTGATTCATTGGAATTTTCCGCCTCACGGCAAAATGATCCAGGTCAACCAACTCACCAAACGATACGCCCGCCACGAAGCGGTGCGTGGCATCGACTTTTCAGTCGAGCGGGGAGAAATCGTCGGGTTTCTCGGCCCGAATGGCGCCGGGAAGACCACCACGCTGCGCATGCTCACCGGTTACCTGCCGCCGACTTCGGGTACGGCGCGGGTGGCAGGCTACGATGTGTTTCACGAGTCGATCGAGGCCCGCAAGCGTATTGGCTACATGCCGGAAAATGTGCCGCTTTATGACGACATGCGGGTGCGTGAGTACCTGCGCTTTAGGGCAGGGATCAAAGGCCTCGACGGCAGGGCTCTGCGCCACCGCGTGGGCGAAGTGGTCGAGCTCTGTGGGTTGCAGTCGGTGCGCCGCAAAATGATCAAGACGCTGTCCAAAGGTTTTCGCCAGCGCGTGGGCCTTGCCGATGCTTTGGTGCACGACCCCGAGCTGCTTATTCTCGACGAGCCGACCAATGGCCTCGACCCAAATCAGATCCGCCAGATCCGCGAGCTGATCAAACAGCTTGGCAAGTCACACACGGTGCTGATCTCGACGCACATCCTTCACGAGGTCGAAATGACCTGCAACCGGGTCATCATCATCGATCAGGGAAAAATCAAAGCCGCCGACACGCCCGAAAATCTTATCGGTCAAATGAGGGCGGCGGGACGCGTACAAATTGAACTGCGCTGTGATGCGGATCTCGCGACGGCGGGTCTCAACCGCATCGACCAGGTGAAAAAAGTTACGGCTGAGCCGATGGAGGACGGATGGAACCGTTTCACCGTGTGGGTCGATTCCGAAAGCGACGCTCGCGAAGCGATGGCCAAACTCGCCGCTGAAAGCTCGTGGCCGATGCGTTCATTGTTCCGCCATGTCGCCACGCTCGAGGATGTGTTCGTCGAACTGACGCGACGGGATTGAAGCGTTGGGCTGATGATATGAAAAACAGCCCACTGGCGGCTTGCAATTTTTGATCATGCGATCACTCAAACACGCAGTCGCAAATCCCGCGCGCTCCATAGCAAGTTTGCCGCGG
>JAPOLH010000050.1 GCA_029977225.1 Verrucomicrobiaceae bacterium
ATTTGGTATGTCAATCGACCATTCGTGAACGCCAGTTTCGGTGGAGGCCCTTGGTATCACAACGAAGGAGGGCTTCGGCGATGGATGCATCGCCGGAAACTTTGGCTTCGATTCCGAAGGCATTGCTGGCGCGCTTCGCACCATCATCGATCGCGGTTTGTAGCCAAGTGATTTTGACTTTCGGATATCGGAAGCGCTTCCATGTGGCGGTGTCGCGGGTGGCGATGATGGACTTCGGGTTCAGCGATCTGAGCGGGCTTTGTTCGATGAGAAGATCCTCCTCATGAATCCATATGCCGATCTTGCCTGCGTGCAGCGATGCCGTGGGTGGAAGTGAGGGGCGGGTGATCGCTGGTCGCTCGTCGGCGGGAAGTATTAATGCTTGGGGATGCTCGAGTATTTCAAGGCCTTCGTGGTGCGTTTTGAGAACATCGGGTGGCAGGTATTTTTCCAAATTACTACGCCGGGGCAGATAGGTTTTTCCTGGCGTTTGAAGTCCTGCGACCCAACGCCACGAGAGGGTGTTGGACGCCGGATCTCCATCGAGCAAGTGACGAAGAAAAAAGTCGGCTCCAAGTTGCCATGGAAGCCTTTCGATATGAATCCACCATCCGGCAAACCACATGCGTGCGTGATTGTGAAGGTAGCCGGTCTCGACCAGTTCGCGGGCAAAATGATTCATGATGGCGATCGGGCTTTCACCACCCTCGCAACGTGCGGCGCGGGAGCGGATGGTCTCTTGGGCCGGGTCGTTTTGCAGCGCGGTCAGTTCGTTGAGGTACTGCGTCCAAATTTGTGGGCGCAGCGAGAGCCAACTTTTCCAATAACGGCGCCAATAAACTTCTTGGGTGAACTTCTCGACAGTCGACGCCGCGTATCGGCGGAGCGGAGCTGCTGCGCATTCTGACTCGAGGATGAGTCGATGACGAATTGCTGGGGAAAGCTTCGACACATTGGTGTGACTCGGGATCACATGATTACGATCGCGCGCATATCGTCCGGCAAAAGGTATGAATGCATCGAGTTGCGCAAGAGCGTCCTTGCGTGTGGCGGCGAAGCTGGATGCTTGGTGTGTGAAAAGTTCGTCCTGCATTTCAGTGATCCTTCGATGTTTCGCGAAACGCCTTCAAGTTCTTGATCCAGCGCTCATCGATGCCATTTGCTGCGGCAAGCAATGAGCCCACGACCGCGCCTCGGTGGCAGTTGTCTCCGCCTACCATTGCGTTGGCGACGATGCCGTTGTCGAACTGGTCGTGATATTTCCATGCCAGGTAGAGGGCGGCGGGAAATGCCTGATCAATGTAACAAGCAGGACTCAGGACACTGCCGATGATTTCGTCATCCTGTCGCTTCGCCCAGCTCGCGGCTTTTCGGCTCGAAAACCAATCACCGGCTTCACGAGCAATCGCTTCGCGCAGCGGACTACCTGCGGTGATGGATTTTAACAATCGGGCGAGACAATCCGCAGCTCGCTGAACATTGCTGTGGCGGTGGGTGAGTGCAAGGTGCTCGCGTGTGGCGGACCGCCAATCGGCATCCTCCGGCAGTGCGGCAAGCAGCGCGGGGATTTGCGCGAGTCCGCCGATGTGTTCATCGGAGATTCCGCATTTGGTCACCGCCTTGCCTTGCGCGTAGCGGGTGAAAAACCCGCGATGGTACTCCTCAAGATAGGTGTCGCGATGCCAACCGGGTGTGAGCATGCATTCGATGTAGCGCAGCGCCCATCGCTCCGGATCGTAGTTGCCGTGCGAAATGACTTGCTCATGAAGCTCGGTGGCGAGTTGGAAGTTCACCGTGTTTTCACCGGCTTCGAGAAATTGGTGATAGTGAATGCCGCGCTGGCCCCAGTAGACTGCTTGCTCGCGGAGGATGTCACCGCGTTCGTTGAGCGGGTGGTATTCCGATCGCCAAAGGATGCTGCCCGGGTGCGGGTTTCGCGGAGCTTGATAATGGTCAAGCACGCCATAGTCGTTTCGCAGTGCCGACCGGTCGTAATACCAATGGCCGGGCATTGCGAGGGCATCGGCGACGAGGGAACCGAGGTAGGCGTGGTGCAGGCTCATGACGGCGCAGGATAGCATCAAGTTTCAGCAGCGCCATCGGCGAGTTCCCCATTCCGTACTTCAGCATCAAACTCCTAAATATCCTTGATCCTGCAGAGCGTAAATTAAGAGCATCGAGGAGTGAAGAAACAGCACTTACCTGAGAAGATTTGCGTCACCTGCGGGCGTCCCTTCAAGTGGCGAAAAAAGTGGGAGAGAGTCTGGGATGAGGTGAAATTTTGCAGCGATCGTTGCCGGATGAATAAGTCAAAGACATCAGCGTGACTTCGCGAATATGTATCTAGGGGTGTTTTGATGCATTGGTGGACGGTGCTGGCTGGCTGCGTCACGCATGAAGTTTTTTTTCACCGAATTTCCACCGTCGCGCCTGGGCGTATGAGATTGGGCAGGCGAATGGCGTCCCAGTTGGCGAGGCGAATGCACCCAGCGCTGCGGGCGCGGCCGATGGTCTCGGGATCGGAAGTACCGTGAATGCCGATGCCGGATTTGCTGGTGCCATTCCAAATGACGCCGACCGGGCTGTTGGGGCCGGGCGGGATGTTGAGGGCGTTGGCGCTTCTCTTGCCAGTATCAAGGAGTTGTTGGTCGTAGCGCCAGTGGGGCATCTCGATCATGTTGCGCAGTTCCCAGGTGCCGAACTTGATGAACTGCGGCTTGCCGGGGGTGATCGGAAATGAAGCGACAAGTGCGCGGTTGGCTTTGGCTTTTGAGATGGGCGCGCTGCCATCTTCCGACTCATCGACCACCAAGGCAGCGGGTGCGGCTTCAAAGATTCTAGCTTGATTGATTTTGGTGTTCACCACCACATGGCGTTCGCTGAGCGCTGCGTCTGCCTTGTATTGCGCACCGCTGATTTTTTCGATTTCGAAGGGATCAACGTTCGGAACGATGATCGGGTCGCCGGGCTTGAGGCTTTGCATTTTCACACTGGCGTTGATTTCGGTGAGGTAGGGGACATCGCTGTGATAGCGCTCGGCCATAAACTCCGCGATGCTGCGGTAGCTCATCCTTTTGGCGGAGGCCTGCAGGCTGCGTACGGTGGGCAGTGACGGGTTCACCCATTTTGTGGCGACATCGGGTACCGTGACTGTGACTAGCGGCTCTGTCACCGCGCTTTTGGCTGCAAGCATCACGGCTGACCAGTCGTCAAGCGGGTGGCCGTTGACTTCATTCCATGAGCGTACGGCAAGTTCGCCAAATTGCCCCAAGCGGCCATCAATCACGCCGGGGCCGAAGTTTGATTTGTCCAAAAACACCTGTAGTCGCAGAGCGTCAAGGCCCTCTGGTTTGGTCATCGAGGCACCCGCGCGCAGAGGATTTGCGGTTTCGGTGTTTGTGACGGATGTCTGCTCATCAACAACGATGGCAACCGGAGTGTCATTTTTTTCTTCGATCGCCTCAGTAGATGCTTGTTCCCGAACGTTCGCCACTTCATCGGGAAGAGGTTGCGAAGTGATGTCTTCGTCGCCACCGATCGGCAGGGCTTTGAGGACGGGCTGATTGATAGCATCGCTCGCGGGCTCCTGCGCGTGGAGCAAGCTGAGCGCCAGGCATGTAAGGACAGTGAAAACGCGAATCATGGAAATAGGGTCAAGCGGGTTGCGCGACGAATGCCTCGAGCCTTCCGGCAAGCACCGGAGGCACCACTGCGCGCACAAGGATATCATTTCCCTCATAATCCGTCGAGAGCACCTTCGCATCGCGGTGCAAAAGACCCACGAGGTCGGCCCTTTGCTGGGGAATGCGGTAATCGAGGCAGCGGACGCGGTCGGCCAGAGCGGCCGAGCAGGCATCGAGCAACTGATCGAGGCCCTCGCGGGTGATTGCCGAGACGCGAAGAGCATCGGGAAACATTCTTGCGAGTGAAGCGATTTGCTCGGGGTCCTCGACGAGGTCGATTTTGTTGAGGACGGTGATCGTGGGTTTGCCCTCGGCGCCGAGTTCGTCGAGCACCTCGAGGGTGGTGCGGTGGAAGCGTTCGATTTCTGGTGAGGTGGCATCGAGCACATGGATGAGGAAATCGGCTAGCACCGCTTCCTCGAGTGTCGCCTTGAAGGCCTCTACCAAGCGGTGGGGCAGGTTGCGCACAAAGCCGACCGTGTCGGTGAGCAGCAGTGATTGGCCATCGGGCAGATCGATGCGCCGCGTCGTCGTATCGAGCGTGGCAAAGAGCATGTCCTTGGCCATCACCTCGGCGCCGCTCAGCGCGTTGAGAAGGGAAGACTTGCCGGCATTTGTGTAGCCGACGATGGCCGCGTGCGGGGTTTCGAGTCTCTCGCGTTCCTTGCGTTGGGTGCGGCGTTGTTTGCGAACATGTTCGAGTTCGCGCTTGCAGCGATCGATGCTCAAGTTGGCCAGCCGGCGGTCGACCTCGATTTGTTTTTCGCCCATGCCGCGTGCGGCACCACCACCTTGGCCTCCGCCGGATCCACCTTCGCGGTCGAGGTGTCCCCACATTCGTGCGAGTCGCGGCAGCGCGTATTGCATGCGGGCAAGCTCGACTTGCAGGCGTGCTTCCTTCGTCTGCGCGCGTTTGGCGAAAATATCGAGAATCACCTCCTCGCGATCGATCACGCAGAGGTCGGCGAGTTTTTCCCATTCGCGTTGTTGCGAGGGCGCGAGGCCGTTGTCGATGACGATCACATCGCAGTCATGCGCGCGAGCGAGGCTCACGATTTCATCCGCCTTGCCGGTGCCGCAGAGCAATTTTTTGTGCATGTCGCGGCAGCGGGCGAGTACCGAATCGACCACCTCGATGCCGAGCGTCTTGACCAACTCGCCAAGCTCATCGAGCAGCGACTCCGCCTCATCCATTTCACGCGGATCGAAACAAAAGCGCACCAGCAGCGCGCGTTCGACCATCTCCGGTTTCTGCCTGACCTCAAACATCCGAGGCAGGGGTAGCACCGGATGGCGGTGCGGGCCATGCGAAATTTTTGCCAAGGCGGGCGATTTCCGCAGGGCAATCCGTTTCAACTCTTGCGGGAGACCGCCGTGGCACTTAAGCCATGCCTGTCATGTCCGCAGACGCCACGCCACAAACGCATTCGACCGAGGCCGAACTCATTGCCATCCGCCGCGAGAAACTCGCCAAACTCCGCGAGCTCGGCATCGATCCGTACGGGGCGCGATATCCTGTCGACACCACTCCGGGCGAGCTGCGGTCCAACTTCAGCGAAGGCCGCCGCGTGAAGGTCGCGGGCCGCATCACCGCGCTGCGCGACATGGGCAAGTCGGTGTTTTTCCAGCTCGGCGATGTGCATGGGTCGATCCAGGGCTACCTCGGCATCAAGAGCCTCGGCGAAAATGAAGCGGCCGCGTGGAAATGCCTCGATCGTGGCGATTGGATCGGCATCGAGGGCGAGACCTTTCTCACCAAGACCGGCGAGCCAACGGTGAAGGTCGAGAGCTTCACGGTGCTTTCAAAGTCGCTGCGACCAATGCCCGACAAGTTCCACGGTCTCGCGGATCGTGAAACGAAATACCGCAAGCGTCACCTCGACCTGATGGGCAACCCAGAGAGCGCGAACCTCTTCGTAACGCGTTCGCTGATGCTTGCCGAGATCCGCAAGTTTTTGCAGGACAGGGGATTTCTCGAGGTCGAGACCCCGATGCTGCAAGATGTCGCCGGCGGCGCGGCGGCGCGTCCTTTCGAGACGCATCACAACGCGCTTGGCATGCCGCTCACGCTGCGCATTGCGCCGGAGCTTTTCCTCAAGCGTCTGCTCGTCGGTGGCTACACGAAAATTTTCGAGCTCAACCGGAATTTCCGCAACGAAGGCATTTCGCGCCGCCACAATCCTGAGTTCACGATGCTCGAGGCTTACTGGGCGTTTTCGGATTTCGAGGAAATGGCCAATCTCGTCGAGGAAATGACCTGCCACCTCGCGGAAAAATTCTGCGGTGGTCTGAAAATCGAGCACAAGGACGAGGACGGCAATGTCACGCGCACGATTGACCTCACGCGTCCATGGCGCCGCGCAAATTACCACGACCTCATCAAGCTCGCTGCCGGCGATGATTTCTTCGAGCTCAGCCCGGCCGGCCGCCGCCTGCGCTGCGAGGAACTTGGCGTACAGATCTCACCTGAAATGGAGGACTACGAAGTCGTGCAGCAGGTGTTTGAAAAGAAGGTCGAGGAGCACACCTTCGATCCCTGCTTCGTCACCCGCGTGGCGAGCGAGCTCATCCCGCTTGCGAAGCTTACCCCCGGCGGGAAAACCGTCGAGGTCTACGAGTTGATCATCAATGGCCAGGAAATTTCCCCAGGCTATTCCGAGCTTAATGATCCCGATGTGCAGCGCCAGCGCTTGGAGCATCAAGCTGGTGGCGAGGAAGAGCAAAAAGTGGACTACGATTTCATTGAGACCCTCGAGCACGGCATGCCACCTGCGGGTGGCATTGGCATCGGCATCGACCGCTTGGTGATGATGCTCACCGGCGCGCCAACCATTCGTGATGTCGTCCTCTTCCCCTTGCTCAAGCGTAGGGAGTAAGCGGGAACGCTCTCCCAGAACGGCGTAATTTGCAGGATTTTTCGCCGAAATGACCTACTCGCGGGCGATTTCCCCGAAATCCCCCGAATCAGGCAAAAAAAACCTTGCGCGGCTGGGGGCACCGTGATTTTCTCCCCGCCCGCCCGCAGGGGCACAACCAACCTTTCCCAATACGGCCATGGCCTACGCAGTGATCAAAACCGGCGGCAAACAATACCGCGTTCAACAAGGCACGAAGTTCGATGTCGAGAAACTCGACGCGCCCGTGGATTCCGAAATCAAGTTCGATGTCCTGCTCGTGGGCGAAGGCGAGACCGTAAAGGTCGGCGCTCCGCTGGTTGCCGGTGCTTCCGTCACCGCCAAGGTGCTCAGCCAATTCCGCGGACCCAAGGGCGTGGCTTTCAAGTTCAAGCGCCGCAAGGGCTATCACAAAACCAAAGGTTATCGCCGCAGCCTCACCAAACTCGAGGTCACCTCGATCGCCGGTTAATCATCAACACTTCACCCACCTAATTCCATGGCCCATAAAAAAGGACAAGGTTCCGTTAAGAACGGACGCGATTCACGCAGCAAGCGCCTCGGCGTGAAGAAATTCGGCGGCCAAGCCGTCATCGCCGGCAACATCATCATCCGCCAGCGCGGTACCAAGGTGCATCCGGGTCTTGGCGTCGGCATCGGCCGTGACCACACGCTCTTCGCCCTCGTTGATGGTCGTGTGATGTTTGATCGCGAAGCCCGCCGCGTGAATGTGGTGGCCATTGCCAACTGATCCTCTGCTGACCAATCGGTCATCAAATAAGATTACAAAAAAGCCCGTGAGTTGATCACGGGCTTTTTTGTTGGGAAAACCTTTGGGGGGATTTTTTTATAGTAGGCCTTGCTCACGAAGCTCGGCATCGACTTCGTCTTGATCGGCGGCACCAATACCGGCGTCCCGAATGCCTTGAATCCTGCGGCGCACGCCGACCCGGCTCTTCGGACCAGTTACGAGATTGTTGATGCCATCGACAACGAAGGGCAACAGCGCGGCTACGCCCAGCACGCCAATTCCAATACCGAACCCGCGCCGCGCGTTGCGATGCATCAGATCACCGATGAGGAATCCCGCGGCCGCGCCAAGCAAGGTCGGTGCGGCGAGAGCGCTGGTTTCAATCCACACGGGTTTCGATCCGGAATGTTCGTCAGGCATGGTGTCATTGTAGCCGATCGACTGTGCCGCGACAACCATGGAAACGAAAATTTCTGATCATTGCGTCTTTCCCAGGCGAGCGGCATCCCACAAGTTGGTGGGGTCATGCCATCATCTAACAACACATACGCGCTGATCCTTGCCGGCGGATCCGGCACGCGCTTTTGGCCCTTGAGTCGCAACTCGCGCCCAAAGCAACTGCTCGACCTCTTCGGCTCGGGCACGTTGCTTGAGCAAACCATTCGCCGCCTCGAGGGTTTAGTACCGGTCGAGCAGATCTTCGTGCTCACCAATGAAAAGCAGGTCGATGCCGTGCGTACTGCCGCGCCGATGCTGCCCGCAGAAAATGTCTTCTCTGAGCCCGCCAAGCGCGACACGGCGCCGGCGGTCGCCCTTGGCATCGGACTCGTCGCTGCGAAAAATCCCGATGCGGTGATGCTGGTCCTTCCGTCCGACCAACTCATTCAGGACACCGCGTCGTTTCAAGAGGTGTTGCGCGATGCGATCCGCACTGCGGATTCGTCCGACGGACTTGTCACGATCGGCATTCAACCGACATGGGCTTGCCCGTCGTACGGTTACATTGAGCGCGGCGAGCGAGCGGTGATTGCAGAGCTCGATTGCGAAAATCCGCCTTTTGAAGTGAAACGCTTTCGCGAAAAACCCAATCCCGAAATGGCCGAGCAATTTCTCCGTCAAGGTGGCTTCACCTGGAATGCCGGCATGTTCGTTTGGAAGATCCCGACGGTGGTCGAGCAACTCGCGCGCCATGCGCCAGAGCTTGCCGAATTCATTTCCGAGGTTCGCCAATCGAAAGACGTCCATGCGACCATCGCCGCGCAATTTCCTAAGCTTCCCGCAAGGTCGATCGATTACGCACTCATGGAAAAAGCCGACCGCGTGCTCAACATCGAGGCCACCTTCGACTGGGACGATGTCGGCTCGTGGATCTCGATTTCGAAATACTTGCCGCAGTATGGAGAAGAAAACCGCTCAAACAGCGAACTCACTGAGATTGATTCGGAAAACAACATCGTCTTCAACGCCCGCGCCCAAAGCCGCGTCGCGCTGCTTGGTGTGGATGACCTGATTATCGTGCAGACCGAAGACGCGCTACTCGTTGCCAATCGTCATCAGGCCGATGCCATCAAGCAGCTCACCGACGTGCTGCCTGAGCATTTGCTTTGATTCTGGAATTTGGCTATTTGTAGCACTGATTTCACTGATTTACTGATTAGGAGAAGAATTGGATTTAGGTTCCGAAGTGACGATTCTCTTCTTCTTATCAATCAGTACATCAGTGAAATCAGTGGTCGATATCTTGGAAGATAAAAATGAGAGTGCCAGATTCGCATTGATCAAAAAAATTGAAAACAGCCGATTCCAACTCATCGCATCCCGCGCTCGGGATTGATCACGGAGACGCCCGCATCGGCATCGCTGCGACGGATGATTTTGGCATTCTTGCGCATCCGGTTGAAACGATCGATTGCAAGAAGATCGATGCCATCGAGCGCATTGCGCAGCTTGTGCAACTTCGCGGGATACGGACGCTTGTGGTTGGCTTGCCGCTGCGCATGGATGGCAGCGAGGGTGATGCAGCGGCAAAAGTGCGTGCCTTTGCCTCGCAACTTCACGAACGCATCGGCAAGGTGCCTTTGGTCTTTGTCGATGAGACCCTCACCACCACCAGCGCCGCTGCCAAGCTGCGCGAAGCCGGACGCAACGCACGAAAACAAAAATCCGTGATCGATCAGGCGGCCGCTGTCGAAATCCTCAACCTTTGGATGGGCAACGACTGGCAGGAGGCGTGAGATTCAATCCGTGGCGCGGTTTCCAACCGCCATGGCCAAGCAATCTCGCTTTAACGCAAGCCCACCGGCGTGCCAAGGACCTCACGCGTGATCACCGCTTTGCGCAGTTCGTTGCGGTTTCTCAGCATGCCGCGCAATGGGGTGGTCGCCGGCGCCGCTGACTTACCCTTGCCATTCGCGCGTTGGCGGGTGGCAGCGGCATTGCCGGTAGTGATGGCCTTGGCCTCGCGGATCTGGCGGAGTTGCTCGCGCAGCGCGTTTTGTCGCTCGAGTTCGCGATTGGGTGCTGGCTCTTGCGGTGGCAAATCGTTGTAGGTTTCGTAGTTCGGAATCGGCGGTGGCTGATTTGGGATCGGCTGCCATGATTCTTCCGGTCCGAAAATGTCCCCCATGTCCGGCAGCTCACCGGCTTCGCGCGCTTCGCGTTCGGCTTGCTTTTGCTCGTAGCGGTTTTTCAACCACGAGGCAAAGGCCAGCGCGACGATAAGGACGATTTGGAAATGATCGAAGATCCAGTCCATGAACTCGGGGGCGAATGATTGAAAGCAGGATCAGTTGCCTTCTTTGGCGATATTGGCGCGCATCTGCGTGTCGGACTTCACATTTTCCATTTTGTAATAATCCATCACGCCGAGGTGACCGTTGCGGAAGGCTTCGGCCATCGCGAGTGGCACTTGGGCTTCGGCCTCAACGACCTTGGCCTTCATCTCCGCTACGCGGGCGACCATTTCCTGCTCGAGGGCAACCGCGGCCGCGCGGCGGATTTCCGCCTGCGCCTGAGCCATGTTTTTGTTTGCCTCGGCCTGCGCTTCTTGGAGTTGAGCGCCGACGTTTTCGCCGACATCAACATCGGCAATGTCGATTGAAAGAATCTCAAATGCAGTGCCCACATCGAGACCGCGATGAAGGACGACCTTGGAAATCGTATCGGGCGACTCGAGCACCGTCTTGTAAGTTTCGGCTGAACCAATGGTCGTGACGATGCCTTCGCCGACGCGGGCGATGATGGTTTCTTCTTTCGCACCACCGACGAAGCGATCGAGGTTGGTGCGCACCGTGACGCGCGCGCGGACTTTCACCTGGATGCCATCTTTGGCAACACCATCGATGGTGGTGCGGCCGGAGGCGGGATTCGGGCAATCGATGACTTTCGGATCGACCGAGGTGCGGACCGCCTCGACTACGCTTTTGCCAGAGCCTTTGGTCGCGAGGTCGATCGCGCAGGCGCGGTTCCAATCGAGCACGATGCCTGCTTTTTGCGCGGCGATGAGTGCTTGGATCGTTGGGATCACATTGCCGCCGGCGAGGAAGTGGGCCTCGATGTCATTGATCGGAATCTCGATGCCTGCCTTTTTGGCAGTGATGCGTGCATCGACGACCATGCCGTATGGCACTTGGCGCAGGCGCATGGCGACGAGATCGGTGAAGCCGACATAGGCGCCGGCGAGCCATGCGCGGAGCCAGACGCTGAAGAATGAAATGATGATGCCAAAGACAACAAGCGAGGCGATGACAATGACGACGAGTACGATGGTGGATAGGTCCATGGTGTTTATTCTGGTGTGGGGATGGGAGTGACGATGAGACGGAAATTGTCAGCGCCGACAACTTGTAGCGTCGCGCCTGGCGAAATTTGTCCAGATTGGCTAAATCCTTCGTAGCGTTTTCCATTCACGCGGATGTAGCCGCTGGGGGAAAGCAGGGTGATCGCCTCGGCTTGGGCGCCGATGAGTTGCTGCGCCTCGGGCCCGAGTGCCGCGCTGGTGGCGCTGATTTCGCTGTCGAGAAAGGCGCGGCGGCCGATGCGGGTTTTCGGCAGAACGTAAAATTCCAGAAACAGGGTGATACCGATCAGAACCAACGCCGTGACCAAGGCAAGCGCGCCACCGCTCGAGCCGAAACGCGAATAAGCGATCGCGCAACCGCCGAGCATCATTAGCGCCGCGATGCCACCAAGGATGCCACCGGGCACGACCACTTCGGCGGCGAGCAGGATGAGGCCGACGGCAAAAAGCAAAATGATCAGGCTCATGACAGCGTTTCAACGATGAGGCCGAATTCCGATACGCCTGTGACTTTCACCGGCGTGCCTTCTTCGGCGAAACCCATGGCGAGCTTCGCCTCGTATCGTTTGCCGGAAATCTCGACTTGTCCACTCGGGAAAAGTGCGGTGGTCGCTTTGCCGCTTTGGCCTAACAGATTTTCGGCGCTACCGGGCGACGCAACGCCACCGAGCGGAGTTGCAACATTGGGTTCGCCGCCGACCACGCTTTCCAAAACCATGCCGCCCCAGGGTCCGCCTTTGGGCAAAAACCTGAGCAACACGATAAACGCCAACACCGCCAATCCCGCACCTGCCAACACATTGGCGAGTGGACGCAGCAGGACATTTCCCGAAATCGACATCGGCTCGCCCGGCCACAGGTCGAGCATCATCCACACGAGTGAAGCCAAGATCATCGTCACGCCGGTAAGGGCAGCGATCATCGTGCCGGGAAAAAGGAAAATTTCGATGATCACCAACGAGACGCCGAGCGCGAAGAGCAAGGCTGGTTCATGACCTGACAGGCCCGCGACATGATGACCAAAAAACACGATGCCCAAAAGAATCGCGCCACTGATGCCGAAGACACCAAAGCCTGGTGTTTTAAATTCGATGAAAAGCGCGAGCAGGCCAAGCCCGAGCAGGATCGGCGTGAGGCTGGTAAGATACTGCGCGAGTTTTTCCGACCATGTCACTTCGAGCCGCACCACTGAATAATTTCCCGCGCCGTGGAGTTGATCGAGCAAGGCATTGAGATCCTTCGAAATGCCCGCGCCAAGCAGGGGCAGGGGAGGTGTGCCGTAGGTCTTCATCGCTTCCTGCGCGGTGAGCGAGAGCAGCTCGCCCTTTTTCTTGATGACCGTGTCGCCGATCTTGAACTCCGAATCCATGTCGATCATCGCCGAAACCACCTCGCCGCGATAACCTTTGCCTTCGGAAATCGATCGCACGCGCGCCTTGAGGTAGCTGACAATTTTACTGCGCATTGTCGCATCGATTTCCGCGCCGGTTGCGAGCACAGGTGCCGCGGCACCGATCACGCCTTCGGGTGCGAAGTGAATCTCATCAGTGCCGGCAGCGATCAGTGCACCGGCGGAGATCGCTTCGCGGTTCACATAGGTCACGGTTTTGCCTGGAAATTTTTCCAAGGCCTTGAGCATCTCGAAGGTTGTAT
>JAPOLH010000051.1 GCA_029977225.1 Verrucomicrobiaceae bacterium
TGGCATTGATCGCACGCACGACACCACCTTGGTCGAGCGTCGAGCGGAAGATCTTAAACTCCGTCGCTGCGAACACATCGCCAAGATCGGTGATCTTCATGTCGTAACGCGTGTCGGGCTTGTCAGAGCCATAGATGTCCATCGCGTCGGCATAGGTCATGCGTGGGAAACTTTGCGGAATGGCAATGCCAAGACCGGCCTTAAACATCGAAGCAAGCAGACCTTCGACCAAGCGGATGATGTCTTCCTGTCCGACGAAGCTCGCCTCAATGTCGATCTGCGTGAACTCCGGCTGACGATCCGCTCTAAGGTCCTCATCGCGGAAACAACGGGCGATCTGATAGTATTTCTCCAGACCCGCAACCATCATCAGCTGTTTGTACTGCTGCGGCGCTTGCGGCAGCGCGTAGAAACGACCGGGGTTCAGACGCGAGGGCACGAGGAAATCGCGTGCACCCTCGGGCGTCGGGTTCGAAAGGATCGGCGTTTCGATTTCGAAGAATCCACTCTCGTCGAGAAAGCGGCGTGCAGCCGAGGTGATCACGCTGCGCTGGCGGATGTTTTTGCTCATGCGCGGACGGCGAAGGTCGAGGTAGCGGTATTTCATCCGGATGTCCTCGTTCGAAAGATCCTTGTCGAGTTGGAAGGGCAGGACATCGGCTTTATTGACGATGTTGAGTCCGCTCGCCACCACCTCGACCGTACCGGTGCCAATGCGATCATTGGTCGTGCCTTCGAGTCTTTTTGAAACCACGCCGGTCACCTGCACCACATCTTCTTCCCGCAAGGTATGCGACAGCGCCGCGAGCTCGGGATTTTGATCAGGATGGAACACGCATTGGGTGAGCCCCTCGCGGTCGCGAAGATCGATGAAGATGACACCGCCGTGGTCACGGGCGGAATTGACCCATCCGATGAGCGTGACAGTTTCGCCGATGTGGGATTCGCGGATTTCGTTGCAGTGATGGGTGCGCATGGATTGAAATGATGAGTTATTAAAAATTGATCAGGCAAGCAAGGGCCCGTCTGGCTGTTGCAGGCGTTCGCTGAGCCACTCGACCGCATTTACGACATTACCGGATTCTTCGCTGCGGCTCGAAAGGATTTTGAGTTTTAGTTCGGGATATTCAGCTCCAACCACCAAGGCAAAGCGCGCGCCCGATCGCTCGGCACTTTGGAATTGCTTAGCGACCTTCGCAGGCGTCATCGCCAGATCGGCAGAAATCCCCGAGCGGCGAAGTTGCGTGAGCAAAGAAAGAGAATCAGCGCGGCGATTCTCATCGGCGACGACCACAAAGACATCGCAAGCGGCGGCATGGCGTTGGAGCCACACCTCCATTTGCATCAAGGCATGCGGGGTTTCCTCGATGAGGTTGCGAATCACATAATCGCCCATCGCAAAACCCGTGGCGGGCATGTCGACCGCGCCATTGGAAATGGTCGAGACGAGCGTATCATATCGCCCGCCGCCCGCGACCGCGCGCATCGATTTGCTCGAATCAAAAACCTCGAACACCACGCCCGTGTAATAAGCCAAACCGCGGACGATCGAAAGATCGAGTTCGATGAACTCACCCATGCCGCGCGATTCGAGATCCTGCCGAATCGCATTGAATGCCGCAGAGGCGTTCGCCGGATTGCCGATGAAATCTTTCACTTGTGAGACCGCAAGCCCCAAGGCCCGCAGCTTTTGCTCAAGCATTTCGGGTTTTTCACGCTCGAACTTGTCGATGATCCCCAGAAAGTCGGGCAGCGCGGCATCATCGATGCCGTGAGCTTTTGCAAAATCGACCCATGCCTTGCGATCCGACACGCGAACGACGAAGTCACCGCGCTTGAAACCAAACGCGAGCATCGTCTCGATCGAAAGCGCGATCAGCTCGGCATCCGCCTCGGGTCCGGCTTCGCCCAAGATATCGACATTGAATTGATGAAACTCACGCCCGCGACCCTTTTGCGGTTTTTCGTAACGAAAGCACTGGCCGATCTCAAACCACTTGAGAGGCTTAGGGAAATGACGCTGATGCTCGGCCGCGAGACGCGCCAGCGATGCCGTCACTTCCGGACGCAGCGTCACATCGCGTCCGCCCTGATCCTCAAAGCGAAACAGTTGTGATGACAGCTCTCCACCGGATTTTTTCAGATACAACGCCGTGTCCTCGAGCACCGGGGTTTCGTATTCCACAAATCCCGAACGCCTCGCCACCGCACGCCAGGTCTCAAACAGGTAATTCCGGATCGCGCATTCACGTGGAATGAAATCGCGAAATCCGGGGAGTGCTTGAAACGACGGGCCTGCCATGGGAGGGCGGCGAGAATGCACGCCGAGAGCGGCATTTCAAGGCAGGATTGCGACGCAGACCGAACCCGCTGAGCCGCAAATTCAATTCTGCGGCGGATTTTTGCCCGAATCACTCACGACGCAACTCCCACCGCAACGCCACAGCGACCGACGATGACGCGACACCGTCCGATATGCGAGATCACGCAAAGGCCTCGGAATATGCCGAAAAATCAGGGCCCAACGCCAAAAACCGCCCAAAGCTCGGGCCAATTCCAGGCAGGCTTCGCTCTGGGTCAAAATTTCATCGGTTCCGTCCCTCACGACCACCATCGACCCTCCATCCTTGCCGATTTCCGCCGAAAACCCGCGGTTTTGAGCCATCTCCCCCTGCAAGGGCAAGCAATCGATGCGCCTCCGCCGATCGTGTTTTCCAATCCAAGCGATCATCGCCGAACAAAGCCCGCAGTCGGCATCGTAAAACAAGGTCCAGCGCACGCGGAAAATCTAACGCGCCAGTGTCACTGCGCCATACCTAATCACATTTAAAATTAAGGGTTTTTGACCACTGATTGTACTGATTGAACTGATTTTAAAAAGAATTGTTGATGCAGCGCCCATACTTTTCCCATCTGTGAAATCAGCGAAATCAGTGGTCCTAACAGAATTTATAGTCATTTCAATTTGCCAACATTAGCGATCCGCTTAAAGTGTTCACATGAACGCATCAAAGCTCTGTCAAATTGCGGACCGGGAAGAAAGTTCCTACGGCACACGCATCCAGGATATGCCCAATGGCGAGCGCCCACGGGAAAAACTTGCTCACCTCGGGCCGGCCGCACTCGACAATGCCGAGCTGATGGCTCTCTTCATTTCCACCGGCATCCGCGGCCGTAGTGCAATCGAGATCGGCCGCACGCTAATCAGCAAATACGGCTCGATCGGAGCGCTCGGCAGTCTGCCGGTCAGCGAGCTCGCCAAAGAGCGCGGCCTTGGTCTCGCCAAGGCATCGAAGCTCGCCGCCGCATTCGAGTTGGGCACACGCGTCGCCCGCGAGCAAGTTCACGACCGACCGCTCGAAAGCGCCGAAATCATACACGACATTTTCGGTCCACAGCTTAGGCACCTCAGCCAAGAACAGGTCATCGTCGCCACTCTCGACAGCCGCCTGCGCCACTCTGGCACGACGGTCGTATCGATTGGCACCGTCGATCAATCCGCCGCCCACCCGCGTGAAATTTTGCGCCCCGTGATCACCCGCGGTGCCTACGGCTTCATACTCGTTCACAATCATCCTTCCGGCGACCCCTCCCCCAGCCGTGCCGACGAAGAAGCAACCCACCGCATCATCGAAGCTTCCAAACTCATGCAGGTGCGCTTCTTTGACCATGTCATCATCGGCAAACCCTCACCCGGCCGCAGCCCCTACTACTCATTTCGCGAGGCAGGCTTGATCCGCTGAGTTGCATTCATCGCGAGGCGGATCTAGACTCGCCAGCACCCCGCATGCATCGCCTTCACCTTACTAGGAATCTGCGCACAGCCGCATTCCTTATCATGCTATTCGCCGCAATCGCAGCGCCAACCGGTATCTGGTGGCTCAATCGCAGCGGGCTGCCCAATTCATGGCGCGCCACCATCGAAGGCGAAATCGCTAAACAAGGTGCCCATATTTCCATCGCGGCACTATCCTACAATCCGTTCCGCGGAATCGTTGCTTCCAAAGTGAAAGTCTACGAAGACGCATCACGCAAAAAGGAAATCGCAAATCTCGAAAGCATCATCATCGACCTCGACAAAACCAAACTCGCACGGGGTGAAGTCCAACTCGCGAAAATCGAACTCAAGGATGCCGGGCTTACCCTTGCCGTGCGACCCGATGACCCCAATTCCGAGCTTCTTGAGATCCGTAACGCCAGCGGCACCCTCTTGATGCCCGGCGAGCGCCGCCTCGAAATTCAAGACGCGATAGGCAATATCAGCGGCGTCGAGGTCAACCTCAATGCCACCATCATCGGCTACCAACAGACCGCTGCCACACCTCCCAACGAAGATCAGCTCGGTCGACGACGCGAGCTGATCGCCAAAATCATCAAGCAACTCAACACATGGAATTTCGATCCCGCTTCACCTCCGCGACTCGGCATCTATCTCGAAGGCGACGCCAACAAGCACGAATCGTTTCGCGCAAAATTGACTCTCGAAGCCGAGCATATTGAAAAAAACCGTCATACACTCAATTCGCTCAAAGCCGAAGCCGAGCTAGCTGACAACTTGCTTACGATCACCTCGCTCAAAGCCACCGACAAGGCCGGCGAGCTCGATGCGCGCGCCGATTACGACATCGAGAAACGCGAAGGCCGCTTCGACCTGATTTCATCCGTCGAAATACCGTCGCTCATTTCTGCTTGGCTCAATGTCAGGCAACCCGATGGCCTCAAGGTCGAAGGACCCCAACAACTTGATGCCAATGGCAAGTTTCAACTCAAACCTGATGGTCCACCACACATCGAGGCCACTGGTCGCGCCTGTCTGCAATCACTCTTTTTTCGTGACACCCGCTTCGACAGTTTTAGCGGCACCTTCGCCAAACTAGGTCAAAAGTTTTTCCTCAAGGACATTATCATTACACGCCCCGACGGTGAAGCCACCGGAAAACTACTCATTGATGGACCCATCCGCCGGGTTGCGATCGAATCCACCTTTCCCGCAAAAGTCTTTCAACCATTTTTCATCGGCCAACCACTCGCCAAAGTCATCAACGACTTTTCCGAGCGCAAAGGCGCGAAATGCCATGTCACTCTCGAAGGCACCAGCAACGCGGAAGACCGCCACGCATGGCACTATGAAGGCAAAGCCGCAGTCGAAAAAATGAACTTCCGCGGAGTCCCGCTGCGCAGTGCGGCCTGCGACTTGAGGCTGAATCATCGAGAGCTCGACTTCAGCAACGGCAAGGTGGTCTTCAATTATCGAGATTATCCGCTGCGCAATGCTTACAATGGCAAGAGCAGCGGCACGGCGGAAATTGAACGCATCCGATACGACGCCTCCGAAAAAATCGTCGAGGTCGTTAATGTCCGCGGACCATTTTGGGCAGCCCCGCTGGTCCGACTCTTTGCCCCCAAAGTCGCCGACAGTCTTGAGGCCTACCGCTTTCACCAGCCGCCCAACATCCGCGGCTCGGGCAAGGTCGACGTCACACCCGCAGGCCGCACTTCACTCGACATCGATTTCGATTCGGACTCAGCCGCGAACTACATCTTCCTCGGCAAAGACATTACCCTCACCAAGCCATCCGCCACGATCGGCATCCGCGACCGCCGCGTGCTCATCGATAACCTTAAGGCCGGCACATTCAACGGCCAGGTCAAGTCACGCTACGATTTTCCCGGTGACGGAAAACTCATCGGAGAAATGAGCTGGAACTCACTTTCGATTCCTGAGCTTTCAAAAACATACGACCTCAACATGAAGGGTGGCGGAGAAATCACCGGCCGCATCGGATTCACCATGACCAATCGCAATGTCACGACCATGAATGGCCAAGGATTACTCGCGATGGAAAAAACCGAGCTGTTTTCCGTGCCGATGTTTGGCCCACTTAGTCCGGTCGTCAGCACCGTACTCAACAACCGCAATGCCGGATTCGAACACGCAGGCAACGCATTCTGCAATTTTACCATTCGAAATGGCATCCTCAGCACCCGCGACTTCAACACCTCAACCAAATCACTCTCTTTCAATGGCGATGGCTCGGTCAACCTCGACACGCATGCCTTCGATATGACCATGCGCATGAACGCACGAGGCCTACTCGGCATCATCACCCTTCCCCTCAAGCCATTTTACGGCATGTTTCAATTTCGCGGCACCGGCCAACTCAAGAACCCGACTTGGGAAAGCGTGATGTTCTCCCCCCCACCAAATGACAGGCAGGAAGTCCAGCAAGCCGCTCCCAAGGCCCAGGAAATTACCCCAAATCGATAAAAAACCTGCCTTTTGCCTGCAAAAAGAAACCTTGCAATCAGTTTCTGCGCACCATAAGAAGTCACTTGTTCAAGTTGCAACCCTTGCAGCATGAAGCGCTTCGTCTGGTCTCCAACGCCATGGTCTCAGGAAGTGATGATAGTGATGGCGTGACTAGAAAAAGACAAAATGGACATCTATGTGGGCAACCTGCCCTACTCCGCTACTGAAGAAGACGTCTCCGGCCTCTTCGCCTCACACGGACCCGTCGAAAGGGTCAAGATCATCACGGACCGCGAAACCGGAAGATCCAAAGGATTCGCCTTTGTGACCCTCGGGGACCAAAGCCAACTCAATGCTGCGATCGAGGCTCTCAATGGCTTCGAATATCAAGGCCGCGCACTTCGCGTGAACGCATCGGAACCAAAAGCACCCGGCTCGGGTGGCTTTGGTGGTGAGCGTCGCGGTGGCGGCGGTGGTGGCTACGGCGGCGAACGTCGTGGTGGCGGCGGCTATGGCGGTGATCGCCGTGGCGGTGGTGGTGGTGGCTACAAAGGTGGCGGCGGCTATGGCGGTGATCGCCGTGGCGGCGGTGGTGGTTACAAAGGCGGCGGCGGCTACAAAGGTGGCGGCGGCGGCGACTGGTAATCCCTCACAACCCTGAATTTTACCCAACACCCGGTTTCCCTCGCGGCAACCGGGTGTTTTTTTGTGCTATTATAACACGCTTGCAGCCGATGCGATGCCATTAAACATAAACCCGCGTCACCCGTGTGGTGATGCCGGTGAAAATTTCCCAGGCGATCGTACCGGCTTTTTCCGCCACCTCTACCACCGGAATGTGCGAGCCAAAAAGCTCAACCTCATCGCCTTCCTGAACATCCGGCGCAGCACTCACATCAATCATGATCTGATCCATCGTCACTCTGCCGAGAACCGGACAGCGAAGACCACCGACAAAAACATCCGCACCTTTTCCCGACAAATGCCGCGGGTAGCCATCGCCGTAGCCGATACCCACCGTCGCGACTCTCGTCGCCTTAGGCGTCACAAAATCACGCCCGTAAGAAATTCCATGCCCCGCCGGCAACCAACGCGCTAGAGTGATGCGTGACTTAAGGCTCATCACGGTCGAGAGTTTCCCCTGGTGCTCGGCCAGTGGCGATGCGCCGTAAAGCATCAGTCCCGGTCGAGTAAGATTGCAAAGGTCGCTGTCATAACCGAGCAAGCCCGCGCTGTTGAGCAAATGCCGCCATTTGAAGCGCCGCTCACCACCGTGCGATTCAATCAGATTTCGAAAATCCTCAATCTGCCGCCGAGTAAAAGCCTCATCCTCATCAGCCGATGGCAAATGCGAGCCTATGCCCTCGATCTCCAGATGCTCCAATCGCTCCAGCAAGGGCATTGTTTTCGCCAGCTCTTGAATCAAAAATCCGCCACGCCCCATGCCGGAATCGATCGCTAGATGCACCTTGAAGACGCCGCCCTGCCGCACCGGCAAGCTGATTGAAGTGGTCTGCCTCCGCGATACTTGACAAACAAGGCGTCCAATTTTGCGCCACAATTTCCGCCCGTTCGGCATCCCATGTCGCACCCAGCAGGTAAATCCGCGCATCAATGCCGGCATCGCGAATCCGACGCGCCTCGCCGACATTTGCCACTCCAAGAAAGGCCACTCCCTCATCGGCAAAAACCTTGGCCACTTTTTCCAAGCCATGACCATAAGCCGAGGCCTTCACCACCGCCATGACATCGGCCCCGCCATTATCACGGGCAACCGCAAGATTTTGCCGCAAAGCCGACAAATCAATCTCTGCCCATGCCCTCGGCGGCGATACGGGAAACTCACTCTTCACGACCACAGCGTAACCAAGCACCCGATGCTGGCAAGTTCATGCCCCGGAAATGAAGAGCAAAAATTCAGCTCTGAAATTCACCAAACAATTCCCGCGCTTCAATGCCCTCGCCGGTCTCCACCACCAGCCACTGACGGTCGTAATTCAGCCTCAAGGTCGCCAAATGCCGATGCGGCCACTGGCCCGGGTCGACCATGGAAAGCGCCCGACGCCCCCCCATGTCGTAAAGGTGATAAACCCCACCCACCACTGGCTCAAATCTGATCTCAGCCTCATAGACGAGCTTGTTCCAATTGTAATGGTCAATCGCCTTCAGGTAGTCCTCACGAATCTCAGTCAGCTTCTGCTGCAAATCCCGCTCAACCTCGGAAATCCCCCGAGTTTTGAACGAGGTGAGATCATTAGGAATGATCGGCGGACTCAAGGTCGAAACCGGATACGGCAAAAATGCCGCCGCAGGCTTGTCGCTCAGCTCGGGAATCAAGCCATTGGTTTCCGGTTGCGATGACATGTTTTTTCAGCCCTGTCATCAGCCATCCATGACCAATGGGCAATAAAAAACCGGGAGGATGGCCTCCCGGTTTCAAAAAACAAATAATTATTATTTGGAGACAGGATAGCTCCATGTCGGCGATGCACCCTCAAACAAGGAGCCAGCCGATGTATCCAGAAGAAGTTTGCCGTTCATCGTAACCTTCTTGGAGGTTGGGTTGATGTTAGCTGATACAACGCTGTTGTCGATTTTCAAAATGACCGCCTTTCCGTCGAATATATCCTTATCGAAGGTATCCGCAGCAACATCACTGGTGAAAGGAGCTGCGCAAATAGGGCGACCTGGGTTCGAGGATGCGTTAAACGCCGCAGTACCGTTCATGATGATGCCGAATCCGCACTCACCAGCATCAAGTGCTTTGGTCGAAGTGGAAATATCACCATCAGGCTTTTTGGTGTAAGCAGCCTTGCAGTAGAACATGGCTTCCGACTGCGTATAACCAGCAGCAAAGAGCTGATGGAAAAGCGCATTGGCTGTGCTGCCGGTTTTGGGCGTGTTACCAGTGGCAGTGGTGACTGCAGTCGCAGTCGTGCTGTCAGGAAAGCTCGAGTACTCGTTTTCAAATTCCATGAGGGCAAGACCAATCTGCCTTGCATTATTCACCGCTTCGGTCTGGTCGGCTTTCTTGCGCTGACGGATGACCATCGGAGCAGTGAGACCTGCCAGTGCGGCGATGATGACGATCACGACGAGAAGCTCCACCAGGGTGAAGCCACGACGAACTATTGGGTTCTGTTTCATAGGTTTATCTTATGTATGTTGTGTTTGTGATGAGGAATGGATTCCTCAGGATGTATGAGTGGTAGAGGGCTATTCACAGCTACCACCTACAATATAGCTCCCTTCTCCAGGCCCACAAGAAGGAAATTCGCCCTCTACGCGTTTTGTTATTCCATGGCCTGAGCCCGAAAATCCTCCAAAGTGCGCTGCTCCCCCTTGGTAATCGGATACGGCCCCGAGGCCTCCAGCGAGAATTTGTTCTCCGACTCGGTCCGGAAGGCAAAAGCCTCTTTTTTGTGAAGAAAATAAAGGATGAAGTAGGTCCGCGAATCGTCCGATGTCTCCGCCAGAAAATCTGGTAGTGCACGCCCCCTCAGAAAGCCCTCAAGCTCGGGGTGCGCCCGAACATGGGCCTGCAGGCGCGAAAAGCCAAACGAGGGCGGCGACTTGCGCACCAGCATGATTTGGTTGCGCGCCATCGACGCGGCGCTGCCCGGCAAGCCCGATTCCTCGAAGCTCGCGCAGCCGCCCAGCATCAACACCGCGCATAACAACACGCATCGTGCGCCCAAAAAACCGATCATTTTCATTCCTTCAAAAATTGATTCACTCATTGCCTGCCAAAGAGCCGGAAACCTTTCGCAAACGGTCGGCACGCATCAAGGCTTCGATGCGCCGGATGCTTGGTCGGCTTGCCTCCGAGTCGATGAAAAACGCCGTCTCCATCGGCACCAAAAATTCCACCGCAGAATTGATCCCCACCAAGTCGCCTGCCGCATCGACCACCGGCCCACCGCTGTCCCCAGGTTGCAGCGCAATGTCGATTTTGAACTTCCGCGTGCCGGTAAAAATCCACTCTGGCGACAGCGAAGTCACCAACTTTCCAGGGCGCGACTTCAGCCCAGTCGCGATGCCACCATGCACGACCATGTTTCCGGCAGTCAGCCACGAATTCGGCCGCGTCCAACGGTAAAAATTCGGCGTCGCCGCAGAAACATGCAGCAAAGCGAGATCCGCATCAGCCGATCGCCAAACAATCCGCGCCATGTGCGAAATAAGTGTGCCTTTGCTACCGTATAACACGTGCACATTGCGGCCATTCGATTCGGCTAACACATGGTCGGCTGTAAGAAAATATCCATCCGCCGAAATCGGCGTCGCCGATCCACCATCCGCATCGTCCGGTGCACGCGAAATGGTGAAGCCGGCGCGTGCCCAGTGTTTCAAATCATTTCGATCGGTCACCACCACCGCACCCACCCGCTGGATCAACAAGCGCCTCACCTTCATGCCCGGCACTGCCGGATTCGGCTCAGGCTGAACCGCACAACACTGCAACAAGCCGCACAAAACGAACCCCACAAAACAACGACAAAAGCCAGCCATCGGCCACCAAGAAAGCACACGATTCATCGCCCGTCACACGCCAAATCAAAATTCCGCCATCAGGTGGGTCAGCATGCGCCTGAAGGGTGCAGCCATCGGCAAATGCTCGACATTATCCACACTGAACCAAGCCACTTCATCGCTTGCTTCATGCATGAAGTCTTCATGGTTGCCTTGGTAAACCTTCAGGCTGACACGATAGCGCGTGATGCCATATTCACTGCTCGCGATCATCGGCAAATGCCCGATTTCCTCAACACATCGCAACGGCAGTTTCCATAGCCCCGTCCGCCGAGCTCCCGCTTCGCGCTCAAGCAGCAAACGCCCTTCGCCATCTCGCAGCCAAAGCGCGTGTTCATCCACTCGCGTCATCTCGATTTTTCGCGACTTGATCGGCAAAAGCCCTGGTTCACGAGTCTTGCAAAATGACGCCACTGGACAGCCCAGGCAATCGGGCACTCCGACCTTACAAACACGCTGACCCAACTCCATCAGCGCCGCATGGTAATAGGCCGGGCGCTTGTCATCGGCCAGCTCCCCCGCCCATGACCAAAGTTGTTTCAACCCTACCGTGCTATCGATGGCATCGGAAAAATCCATGAGCCGCGACAACACGCGCGACACATTTCCATCGACCAAAACCGCAGGCTTTCGAAACGCAAAAGCCCTCAGCGCCCCCACCGTGTATCGGCCGATCCCCGGCAGCTTCAGTAACTCATCGGCATCCGATGGAAACACTCCGCCATGCTGAGCAAGCACTGCTTTCGCCGTGTCGCGCAGCATTCGCACGCGACGGTAATAGCCCAGACCCTCCCATACCTTAAGCAAAGCCTCATCACTTGCCCCCGCCAACGAAACCACATCGGGAAAGGCCTGCAAAAACCTCGTGTAATAACCCTTGCCCAAGACCGTCGCGATCTGCGTTTGCTGAAGCATCACCTCAGACACCAGCACCGCATATGGATCACGCGTCCGGCGCCATGGATAATCCCGCGCCTCCTTGCGAAACCACTTCACCAACGCATCCCTGAAACCCGGGCGATCATCCAGAGCACCCGCGCGACAAGGCGGCTTGATCATGCGAGATTTTCCTTCACGCGACCAAGCACCTCCTCATAGGCCTCCATCACATTTCCCAGATCACGACGGAAGCGGTCCTTGTCCATCTTCTCGCCTGTCTTGAGATCCCACAAACGGCAACCGTCAGGGCTAATCTCATCCGCCAGCACGATCACCTCGGGATTCGATGCAAGCCGGCCAAACTCGAGCTTAAAGTCAATGAGCTTGAGACCGCAACGCGCAAAAAAATCAGTGAGAATCGTATTCACCTTCAGCGCCGATTTACGCAAGTGCGCCATGTCCTCAGGACTGGCGAGACCCATCTCCCGGATGTAATCGTCATTGATGAGCGGATCCCCGAGTTCGTCGCTCTTGTACGAAAACTCGACGATCGGTTGAGAAAATTTGCGGCCTTCTTCCATGCCGGTGCGTTTGCAGAAACTGCCGGCCGCATAGTTGCGCACGATGACCTCAACCATCAAGATATCGACCTTTTTGACCTCGACATTCGTCTCGTCGATCTGCCTCACGAAATGCGTCGGCACACCTTCCTTTTCGAGCATGCCATAGATCAAAGTGCTGATCGCATTGTTGAGTCGGCCTTTATTTTCAAAACTCGCTTTCTTCTCCCCATTGAAGGCCGTCGCGTCATTCTTAAATTCCATGCGCATGGTGTCTGGGTTCTCGGTCGCCCACATTCTTTTGGCCTTACCTTCGTAAAGAGGAGTCATGCGCTTTCTCCTATTCGCTCGCCCCCCGCTTGGCAAGCGTGCCGCTGGCATTTGGCGCAAATTTGCGGATTTTTTCCCGCCATGGTTGCATCGCCGCCGATTTACCACAAAGATCCGCGCGCAGGATTTTTTCCACCCGCAACACCGCATGCCAGCCCACCTCGACTTCCGTTCACGCCACCTCGGCCCCGTTGGATCCGATCGCGAGCAAATGCTTCAAAA